>JBGSOI010000190.1:0-38705 GCA_041739215.1 Akkermansiaceae bacterium | reverse complement strand
TTGCCGATATGGGCGTCGGCGATTTCAGTGCCGGTACTGGGGTGTTTCCAGCGGTTGTAGCCCATGGTTTGATAGCCGTTGGATTGAAACCATGCGTCGACCTCCGTGATTGCAGGCACGGTGCCAGCAACGAATGGCTGTGAGGTCGCGAGTGATGGGCCCCTTGCGGTTTCGAGGACGCCGTGGAATCGAATGTCATCGCCAAACAGGCGATTTGCCGCATCGAGATTCGCCAAGTAGGCCAAGGCTCCGGTTTGTGCGCCGAATGCCGGAGGAATGGTGAGTTTGAGAACCCGTCCGGAGGCCGGAATCAAAAAAACGACGTGCTCGGATTGGCCGCCTAACGAAGAGTAACCAGCGGTGATTTCACCGAATCGCGCAGAATCGATGAGTCGTCCGTGTTCGATGGCCCATGATACCACGGATTCCGCTTCCTGTCGGAGCCGTTGCGGAACATCTGCTCCATGGCTTGTTCCGCAGTCAGTCCTGAGGCGTTCAGCGAGGCTTTGCGCCGGGCTTTGCGCAGGCGCTCTGCCAGAAACATTTTCTGAGTGGCTCCGTCCATGTGAGTGAGTGTATGGCAGGATGCTGTCGACGTCAATATCCCCGGAATTCCCTGGCACAGCCACCAGTTCCAGCGGGATGCAACGAATGGTCCGGACGTTCTGGGTGATGTCGTCGCCGGTGGTGCCGTCGCCGCGGGTGGCGGCGTAGGCGAGTTTTCCGTCTCGGTAGAGCAGGGAGACGGCGACGCCGTCGATTTTCGGTTCGACGGTCACCGTGATGTTATCGCGCCCGAGGTTTTTCCGGAGGCGCTGATAGAAGTCGATCAGTTCCTGTTCCGGACGGGTGGTGCCGGCCTTTTCCATGGCTTCGGCGCCGAGTTCGAAGACATCATCGATGCTGAGCATCGGCACTGCGTGGCGGATCTGTTTGAACTCCTTGAGCGGCGAGCCGCCGACGCGCAGGGTGGGGGAGTTCGGGTCGTGGAATTCAGGGTGCTGCTTTTCCAATTCCTCGAGCTCGCGGAAGAGCTTGTCGTATTCGGCGTCGGAGATTTCCGGAGTGGCCTGATTGTAATAGAGCTCGTCGTGATGGCGGATTTGCCCGCGCAGCTCGCGGATGCGGGCTTCGGGGGAGTTGGAATCGGCGATTGAGAAAAGGTCCGGCTCGGCCATGGGGCGAGTGTCGGATTTTGGCGGAGCTTTTCAAGGGATTTGGCCGGTGACTGGAGCGGGGCCGGGGATGATGACGGGTTTGATGTCCTCCCTGGTGAAGCGCACGGCGACCTGGTAGTTTTCGCCCTCCCTGGCGGCACCGAGCATGGCGGTGCCGGTGTGATCGAGTTTCCAGAGGTGGGTGCCGGACATCGCGCCGTCCTCGATCGGGGCGATGTCGAGCTGGTTGTTGGCGTTGAAGGGTTTGCCGTGGAGGGTGGTGAGCAAGGTGATGAAGTCCTTCCAGCACGGGGCCAGTTGCTCATCGAGGGCGCTGGCCGGCAGCGGGGCGGTTTGGAGGGTGATTTCCTTGAGTTCGCCGGCTTCGGTCCAATCGAAGAACAATGAGGCGTCGAGTCCGCCGATTTTCTTGCGGGTGCGGAAAATGCCGTTGAGGCCGGTGCGGGCGACGAAGGCCTCGTTGCTCGTCATTTCGACGAATTTGCTGACCTTGAGCTTTTCCAGAACCTGTGCGCGGGTGTCGCCGAAGGCGAGTTGGTCAAACACCGCGGTTGGGGCTGCGACTTCGGTGCCGGCGATCGGGTGGTTCAGATTGAGCCAAGTGCGGTCGTCGGGGTGCAGGTTGTTGAGGGGGATGACGACTTCCTTGCGGTCCGCTCGCAGGATCGTGACGCCGGCGGCATCGCGGCGGACGAATTCGCCATCGACGGAGCGCTGGCCGTCCGCGCTTTTCCAGGGGCGTGGCGCGGCGTGAAGGTCTGCGGCGAGAGCGACGAGCGAAAAGAGCAGGATTCTGGAGGTCATGGAGTCGGTGGCCGGATCGGCTGGCGGACGTGGAAACTGGCCCAAGGAGCGGGTTTCGTCAACCGCCGGGGTTGGCTGGGGAAACCCGATGAATCGAATTCACGGCTTGCCGCGGAATTGCTGAAAACCCCGCATTTTCTGCGCTTTGGTCTCCGGGGGTTGACGGTTTGGCGCAGGCATGCACAATCCCGCCCCGCCGGGCGGAAAAGCCGCATTGGCACCCCATATACTGATATGACCACCATCGCCATCAACGGATTCGGCCGCATCGGTCGCCTTGTCTTCCGTGCTCTCGTCGAGCAAGGCCACCTCGGAACCACCTTCAACGTCGTCGCAGTCGGCGATATTGTTCCCGCGGACAACCTTGCTTACCTCCTCAAATACGACTCCACGCAGGGTCGCTTCGCAGGCACGGTTTCCTCGAAGAAATCCTCCCCGGAACTTGAAGATGACGACATCATCGTCGTCAACGGTCACGACATCAAGGTCGTGAGCGCCCGCACTCCGGACGGTCTGCCATGGAAGGAACTCGGCGTCGAAATCGTCATCGAGTCCACCGGACTCTTCACCGACGCCGAAAAAGCGAAGGGCCACATCACCGCTGGCGCCAAGAAAGTCATCATCTCCGCGCCTGCGAAGGGTGAGGACGGCACCTTCGTGCAAGGCGTCAACGACGATCAGTACGATCCCGCAAAACACCACATCATCTCCAACGCGAGCTGCACCACCAACTGCCTTGCTCCGCTCGTGCACGTGCTGCTCAAGGAAGGCATCGGCATCGAAGAAGGCCTGATGACCACCGTTCACTCCTACACCGCCACGCAGAAGACCGTGGACGGTCCTTCCCGCAAGGACTGGAAGGGTGGCCGGACGGCAGCCCTCAACATCATCCCGTCCACCACGGGTGCGGCGAAGGCCGTGGCCCTCGTTTGCCCGGAAGTGAAGGGCAAGCTCACCGGCATGGCCTTCCGCGTGCCGACCCCGACCGTTTCCGTCGTGGACCTCACTGTGAAGACGGTGAAGGAAACCTCGCTCGCCGAAATCAAGGGCCTGCTCAAGAACGCTTCGGAAACCTACCTCAAGGGCATCCTTGAATACACCGAAGACGAAGTGGTTTCCACCGACTTCATCCATTGCGCCGCCTCCTCGATCTTCGACGCCGGTTCGTCCATCGAACTCAACTCCCGTTTCTTCAAGCTCATCAGCTGGTATGACAATGAGTGGGGCTACTCGAACCGCGTGATCGACCTCCTCACGGACGTCGTCAAGAAGGGGATCTAATCCACCTCGGATCATTCGGTCCAAATTTCAAAAGCGGCGGTCCTTCGCGGGGCCGCCGTTTTTTGTGGCGCTGAATGGTTGCATCCTTGGGCGGAAAATCATAGGTTGTCCGGACATGGGCGTGATCAAAACCTTGCAGGCGGCCTCCGGGTGGCTCGAACTCGGCATTGCCGAGGAGGCATTGTATGAGTTGGAATCGCTGCCCACCGAAGTCCGGAACCAGCGCGAGGTGCTTGAGCTGAAGTTGTCCGCCCAGATGTCGAATCAATCATGGAACTCGGCCTCGGACACCGCCCGCCTGCTGTGCCTGAAGGCCGCCGATGAGCCTGAGTTCTTCCTGCGCGCCGCCTTCTGCCTGCACGAGACCGCCGACACGCTAGCCGCCAGCAACTGGCAGCTGCGCGGGCCGAAGACGCTTTTTGACATGGCCATTTTCCATTACAATCTGGCCTGTTACCTCTGGACGCTGGGTGAGGGAAACCGCGCCCGCAGCCACCTCAAACAGGCGGTCACCATGGACGAGTCGTTCCTCGAAACCGCCCGCGAGGATCGTGATCTGGCGGGGATCGGGCCGTTCCAGTGACTTGCCGCCCTGCGGGCTGCGGATTCAGTGCAAAACGGCTGAAGAATGATCGGATACGGGTGGAACCGGGCTGCGGCCGACCTAGGCTCGGTGCCGAACGTTCAGAGCCCGCCACACTGCCGGGAATATCATGAGCCACGCTTCCTCCTCCGATGTGACCTGCCGCTCGATCATGGCGACCGGCTATCCGGTGCTGTCCGCCGAAATGACTCTAACGGAATGCGTGCGGACCCTGCTCCAGAACCGCGTGCTCGCCATGCCGGTGGTGGACGAGTCCGGGAGATACCTCGGGCAGTTCAGGAAGAACCTGCTGGTCTCCGCGGTCTTGCCGCAGGTGGGCGTGCTGGACAAACGTTTCGAGCGCATCGCCAGGATGATCGATGCCGGCCTTCTGCGCGACACCATGCAGGATGTCCGCGAACGCTTCGCGGCGATCGCCGAGGATCCGGTGAGTCTGCATCTGGACAAGGAGGCGCCTGTCCTGCGGCCCGAGCAACCGCTCGTCACCGCCATGTTCTATCTCTATCACGGACGGAATTTCCTGCCGGTGGTCGAACCGGACACTGGTCTGTTAGTCGGGGTGATCTCCACCTGGGACGTGCTGGAAAGCATCATCAAACCGTCCTGATCCGTCATGTCGAATTGCCAGTTTGCGATGATCCCCGGAGTGAATCCGGTATGGCTGGCGGTTGGCGTCCTGCTGCTCACTTATGTCGCGATCATGACCGAGCGACTGAACCGGGCCATCGTGGCATTGCTGGGCGCGGTGATTGTGATCGGCAGCGGAATCCTGACCCAGGAGCAGGCGGTGGCGGGCATCGATTTCAACACGATCGGCTTGCTGACCGGGATGATGGTGATCGTTTCGATCGCGCGGAAGAGCGGGATTTTCGAGTTTCTGGCGATCTGGTCGGCCAAGCGCGCGAAGGGACGCCCCGCCGGAATCCTCGCCGTGCTGGTGGTGGTGACCGCGGTGTTTTCCGCGCTGCTCGACAACGTGACCACGGTGTTGCTGATCGTGCCGGTGACACTGGTCATCTGCGCGCAACTCAAGGTTCCCGCCTATCCGTTTCTGCTTTCCCAAATCCTCGCTTCCAACATCGGAGGCACCGCCACCCTCATCGGCGATCCCCCCAACATCATCATCGGCGCGCAGGTCGGACTTTCATTCAACTCCTTCGTGGTGAATCTGGCCCCGGTCATCGGCGTGATTCTTGTCATCCACACCATCGCGATTCATGTGTTCTGGGGGAGGAAACTGCACGCCACTCCCGAAGCACGCGCCCGCATCATGGCGCTCGACGAGCGCAAGATGATCAGTGACAAGGTTCTGCTCGTTAAGTCGTTGGTGGTGCTCGCCGGCGTCTTGCTCGCATTTGTGGGTGCCCGCTTCATCGGCTTGGAGTCCGGCACGATCGGCATGGCCGGCGCGGCTCTCCTGCTGCTGCTGGACAACGCCGGCAAATCTTCGGCAAAGCAGAACGAAAACGTCACCCACGTCTTCAACGAGGTTGAGTGGATCACCCTGTTCTTTTTCATTGGACTGTTTGTCGTGGTCAGAGGCGTCGAACACACCGGAATTCTTGAAACCGTGGCGGGCCATCTGCTGAAGGCTACCGGCGGCGATTTGAAATCGACTGGACTGGGTATTTTGTGGGCGTCCGCGTTTCTGTCGGCGGCCGTGGACAATATTCCGTTTGTGGCGACGATGATTCCGATGGTCAAATCGATGGCACCGGCATTCGGCGGGCCGGAGGGGTTGATGCCGCTCTGGTGGGCGCTTTCGCTTGGTGCCTGCCTGGGTGGAAACGGAACATTGATTGGAGCAAGCGCCAACCTCACGGTGGCAGGCATCGCGGAACGAAGCGGTGTCCCATTCCGTTTTCTGACCTTCACCAAACACGCGCTGCCGATGATGATCGTCCACATCGGCATTTGCCATGTCTATTGGATCTGGCGTTACCTCTGAAGGATGAAAAGAAAAGCGCGCGTTGGATTTCCCCCCGGATTTCACAACGCGCGCTTTTTTCATTGCCGGACGGTTCCGGCCATGTTCGCTCGATTTCCCCCCGGATCTCTAACGAATCAATTTGGCTTAACCAGTCTGGCTGTATGTCTTTGGGTGCCGAAGCAGCCTCAGAACAAGATCAAAATTGCATGAAGATCAGGGTCTTGGAAGCATTTTGAGGTCCCAAATCCGGCCAAGGAGTCCCAAATCCGGCCATTGCGCGAGATTTCTTCCGCTTAAGAACCGAATGATCCCCGATTCGATGGATTCTCCCGCATGGATCGATGCTGTCGGATCTCCGTTTTATAGACTGGCGCAGCCGCAGTTGTGCTAGGATGCTCGTCACCGTCCATTGTGTCCGATCTATTCACCACTCCAGCCGCCTTGTCGCACAAGCCCAACCTGTCCGAGCCCCTGGCTGCCCGGATGAGGCCGCGGTCGCTCGACGAAGTGGCAGGCCAACAACACATCCTCGCCGCGGGGAAATTGCTTCGCCGCGCGATTGAATCCGACCGCTTCACGTCCCTGATTTTCTATGGCCCGCCCGGGACCGGCAAAACGACGCTCGCCAGTGTGATTGCACGGACCACCGGCTCGCGTTTTGAATCGCTCAATGGGGTGGAGTCGAACGTGGCGGAGATCCGCGCGAAAATCGACCAGGCGCGCACCTGGCGCGAACTGCGGGGCGAAACGACGATCCTGTTCATCGACGAAATCCACCGATTCAACAAGGCGCAGCAGGACGTGCTGTTGCCCCACATCGAGCGGGGTGTCGTCCGGTTCATTGGAGCCACGACGCACAACCCGTATTTCCACGTCAACTCGCCGCTGGTCTCGCGTTCGCAGATCTTCCAGTTGGAACCGGTGCCGGTGGAGGACATCATCGGTGTGCTCGCTACCGCACTAACTGACATGGACCGCGGTCTGGGAGAGTATGAAGTTGTCGCCGATCCCGAGGCGCTCCGCCACCTTTCGGAGAAATCCGACGGCGATGTTAGGAAGGCATTGAGTGCCCTCGAACTCGCGGTTCTAACCACTCCCGGTGACGACGGTGCCGTGCATCTGACCCTAGCCGTGGCGGAGGAGTCCATCCAGCGCAAAGCGGTGGTTTACGACACGGACGGCGACGCTCACCACGACACGATCTCCGCCTTCATCAAATCGATCCGTGGATCAGACCCGGACGCCGCGCTCTATTGGCTGGCGAAAATGCTGCATGCCGGCGAAGACCCGCGCTTCATCTCGCGGCGGCTGGTGATTTCCGCTTCGGAAGATATCGGGCTTGCTGATTCCAACGCGCTGCGGGTTGCCATGGACGCGCATCAGGCATTCGAATTCATCGGCATGCCCGAGGGGCGGATTCCGTTGGCCCACGCCACGGTCTATCTGGCGACCGCCCCGAAATCCAACACCGCCTATGCCGCGCTGGGCAAAGCGATGGACGACGTGGAGAACGGCCGCACCCTCGCAGTGCCCGTACATCTGCGGACGAACACCCGCAAGAAACTCGCCGCCGCCTCCGGCGAAACCGAGGAGGCGATGAAGTATCTTTACGCCCATGACTTCGAAGGTGCCTATGTCCCGCAGGCCTATCTGCCGGAGGGCAGAATATACTATCAGCCCGGCGACCAGGGGATGGAGAAGCGGATCAAGGAGCGGCTGGATTATTGGCGGAGCACTTTGTGAGAAATCCGCAGCGCCTGAAGCACCGCCCGGTCCTGCGGTAGTTCCAGCTCTGCCAGATGCGTTGCAGAGCCCGTTCCTTGGGATCGAAGTTGGCGGCCTTGCGGGTTTTGTTCACTCATGTGGTTGCCTTGCAGGTTTTTTTCTCTGCCGGCGACATCAATGTGGCGGGAGTCTGTGCGGGGTGGCAGACTCGCGGTCCGGCCTACCCGATCCGGATGAATCTCACCCTGTGCAGCTCTGCGGAACTTGGTGCGATCATCGCCTCGAACTCTCCCGGTTCCACCACCGGCTTGAAATCCGGCCCCGGAAAACTCAAATCCGCGTCGGTGATCTCAAACGCCACCACCTGCGTCTCTCCGGCGGCGAGCGTGACGCGTCGATAGCCGCGCAACTCCTTCACCGGGCGACTCACCGATGCCACGAGGTCTCGCAGATAGAGTTGCAGCGTCTCCGTCGCCGGGTGCGTGCTGAGATTCGTAAGCTCCGCGGAAACCGTGACCGTCCCAGCAGGCGGCATTTCCCGTGGCTCGACGCTCACCGCGCCCAAACGGAACTCCCCGTAAGTCAGACCGTGGCCGAACGGATAGAGAGCGTCGTTCCCCGCATCGAGATACTTTGAGGAATACGGGACCGCTTCGTCGAAGGGGCGGCCCGTCGGCTTCTCGCGGTAAGTTATCGGCAGTTGGCCGACGGAGCGGGGGAAGCCCATCGTCAGCTTGCCGACCGGGGCGAAGTCGCCGAAAATCACATCAGCCAGCGCGCGCCCGCCTTCGGTTCCCAACGCCCAGGCCTGGAGGATGGCGGAAAATTTCCCCGACTCCCAAGTCAGGTCCAGCGGCCGGCCGCTCATCGTCACGAGCACACAGGGCTTGCCGGTCTTCAAGATCCGTCGTGCCAGTTTCCGCTGGCACTTCGGCAGCCGGATGTCTGTCCGGCTGGCGGCTTCACCATTCATGTCGCCGCTCTCGCCAAGCACCAGCACGACAACATCCGCGTGGCGCGCAGCGCGAACCGCTTCGGCGCGCAGTTCCTTGCCGCCCGAGTCGATCCCGCAGCCTTTGGCGAAAATCACCTTCGCGTTTTCGCGCAGCCCGTCGAGCGGCGATGCGGTCCCAGCCTCGTCGGCCGCGGCGATCCAGCAGCCTAACATGTCGCGCCGGCTGTCGGCCAGCGGGCCGATGAGCGCGATGGTTCCATGTTTCGCGAGCGGCAGGAGTTGGTTGTCGTTTTTCAACAGCACGATGGATTCGCGGGCCGCCTCGCGGGCCAAGCGCCGGTGATCCGCACTCAGGTGAACCGCCGCCGCACGTTCCTCGTCGCAGCGCGCGAACGCGTCGCGGAACAGCCCGAGATCCCACTTGGTTGCGAGCACGCGCATCACCGCGGCGTCGAGTTGGTCCCCGCTAACAGCTCCGGATCCCACCAAGGCCGGGAGTTCGTTGAGGAACGCTTCGGACACCATGTCCATGTCCACGCCGGCCTCTAACGACTGTATCGCCGCGTCCATGTCCGTGGCCGCGGTGCCGTGGCATTTCATTTCGGCAACGGCGTTGTAATCGGTGACGATCCAGCCTTGGAAGCCCCACTGTTCGCGCAGGATTTCCGTGAGCAGCCAACGGTTGCCGCTCGCCGGGATGCCGTCGATTTCGTTGAACGACGTCATCACCGTCCGCGCCCCGGCGTCGATCGTGGCACGATACGGCGGGAAATACGTTTCCTCCATCGCCCGGCGGCTCATGTCCACTGTGTTGTAGTCGCGCCCGCCCTGCGGCGCGCCGTAAAGGGCGAAATGTTTCATGCAGGCGGCCACCGATGTCAGGTCGGCCAGATCATCTCCCTGATAGCCACGCACCATCGCCACCGCGATCTTCGATCCCAACCACGGGTCTTCGCCCGATCCCTCCGCCACCCGCCCCCAGCGCGGGTCCTGGGAGATATCGACCATCGGCGAGTAAACCCAGTGCAGGCCATCCGCCGCCGACTCCGCCGCCGCCATCCGGGCGCAACGCTCTATCAGTTCAAGATTCCAAGAACAGGAAAGCCCCAGCGGGATCGGATAGATCGTCCGCTGGCCATGGATCACATCGTAGCCGAATAGGAGTGGAATCCCCAACCGGCTCGCCACCGCGAGTTCCTGCATGGCCCGCGTCGCGGCGGGGGTGTAAACATTCAGCAGCGCCCCGCAATGGCCGGCACGGATCGCCGCCTCCAAATCGTCCGAATGCTTCGTGCCAGTGGCGTCCATCGTGCCGGTGAGCAGGTTCAGTTGCCCGGCCTTCTCCGTGATTGTCATCCGGCCCAGCAGCTTGCGGAGAAATGTGTCCTTGTTCATCCGTCAATCACGTCCCCGGAACCGGCTCATTTCAAGGTTTATCACGCCCTCCGCGATCATGCATACGTGATCAGGGACTATCGATGTGGCCGGAAATGGGATATCTCTTGTGGGTCGCCGCAAGCAACCTCTCCCCCCAAGGAAGTGAACGTCGAAAGCACAATTCCCCCCGGTTGGAATGGCCGGCGTAGATCGAGGAATCCCCCCGCTTCGATTTCCGCCGGCTTCTTCTTGTCCGCGCAGGAGGAAGTGAGCGCTTGAGTTCCTGCCAACCGTGGTTTCTCCTGCCCGCCTATGACCAACCCCGCCTGTCCGCTGTGCGAAATGACCGAGATCCTGACCCACGCAGACCATTATGAATGCATCACCTGCGGTCACGAATGGCCGTTTGAAGCCCTGCCGGACGCACCCGCCGGCGAGCGCGTCGTGAAGGACGCCTACGGCAACGTTCTCGCCAACGGCGACATCGTGGCCATGATCAAGGATCTGAAACTGAAAGGCTCGTCGGACGTGCTCAAGGTCGGGACCAAGTCGAAGCCCATTCGCCTCGTCGAAGGCGACCATGAGATCGACTGCAGGATGGACGGCATTTCCATCGCCCTGAAGGCGATATATGTGAAGAAGGTGGCGGGATAGGTGCTTGCTGGATTTCATTTCAGGGAGCGGCGGATTCTGTCCGCCGAGTCCATGAAAAAAAAAGCCAATGACGGGTGGTTAGACTCGACACATTGTCCGTTCATGGGTTTGGGCGGGCTGCGACCGCTATCAGGATCGTGACAGAGAGCTGATTTCGGTTGTGCTCCCGCCAGACTGAGGATCCGCTCGTCGAGATCACTTTGGGTCAGCCGGGAAACCTGATTGAAGTGGGAATTTCCCCGCAATGTTTCTTCACGCTGGGAAGGAACAAACTGCACCGCGCCGGCGATCGGCAATAAGTCAACTTGTCGGCGAGCTTCGACAAATTGACCATGCCGCTGGAAGGCGACAATTATCCCAGCGGCGGCGGAGTCTTCGCTCCTGTCTCAGTATGTCCCGCGAGCAACTGTGCTAACAACTCCCCGCCGCGCGGCAGCACTGTTAGTCTGGCGCCGCTGCCGATGACTTTTTGGGTTTCCAGAATCTCGAACATTGCCTCAGCCACCTGTTTGTCCTCGGAAATCTGTTGGAGCGCCTCGCCGACGATCTGCGGGCGGATCGCGGCGGCTTTGGCGAACTCGATGGCCGCCTGGCGGTCGGCGGTGCTGGTGATGATGCTCACCTGGTTCGCGCCGTCCTGGCGGATGGCCGAGGTCACCTGGCGCAGGCGGTTGACCACCTTGCTTTCGATCTGGGAGATCATCCCGGTATCGCGGAAATGCACCTTGCGGATGTAGATCGAGCCGAGCTTGTAGCCCCATTCGTGCGACTTCGGGGAAACCTCGTTGCGGACGTTGTCGCTCATGGTGTGGCGGTTCACCATCATCAGCGCGAGCGGCATGTTGCTCAGGCAGCGGACGGTCGAGTTGCTGACGTTGGCTGATAGAGAGCCGCGCGGGTCGCTGTTCTTGAACAGATAGGCGACCGGATCGCTGATGAACATTTCATGCCAGATGCCGATGCCCATCGGCGCGCCTTCCTCGGAGTTGACCGGCTGGCTGCGCAGGTATTCCTGGTCGAGCCGCATGTCGAGGACGTGGCATTTGCCCAGCCAGTTCACGATGAACGACGCCGGCCCCAGCTTGAACGGCAGGATGTGCAGCCCGGGCTCGTCGATGGTGGCCAGCACTTTTCCGAACAGCACATAGACGTTGCACTGGCGTTCGTTGACGATCGCATACAACCCTAACATCCGGGCGATCGCGAAGAAGATCGGGAACCCGATGACACAGGCGAAAAACGTGATGGCGGCGGCGATGAGGAAGTTCATTTGTTGGATTCCACGAAAACTTGTTGGGCCTTTTCAAACAGGGCGAGACGGACGTTTCGGACGTAGGCGCGAAGGGCCTCGCTGCCGCGGTCTTTCAGCGCCATCAACTGCGCGGCCAGCCTAACTAACGGCTCGACCTCGGCCTGCGCGCGCAGGGTTTCGATTTCCACCGCGCGCCGCGACTGCACGATTTTCTGGTCGGCGGAAGCCTGGGCGAGGCTGATGTCGGACGAGACCTGGTTGTAGGCGGTGTTGATCGCCGCGAGTGCTGACTCGACTTCCGGCGGCGGGTCGATGCTGGTGATGAGGGTGGCGTCCAGGACAATGCCATATCTGGCAGCGGACGAGGTGCACTCGCTGTCCATGTGCTCGTTGAGGTCGCGCAGGTTTTTCCGCAGGTCGTTGATGGAAATCCCGATGACCGCGGCGTTGTCCGGCATGCCCGCTTCCGACGGGGCCACCGGCGCTTCGAAGTTGGCGATCCGCTCGCGCAGGACCGAGACGAAGTAGCCCATGACGTGGGCGTAGGGATTCTTGATGCCGAAGATGAAGGCGTAGAGATTTCGCTCCGCCACCCGGAACCGGATCTGGCCGGTTAGACCGGTGTTGAGCTGGTCCTTGGTCACCGCCTCCAGCATGGTGCCGTTGAAATTGGCGGTCGAGTCCTCGGGATCCCAAGCCATGTTCACCGTCTCGGTGGCGATCGAGATCTTGTGGATTTTTTCCCAAGGCCATTTGAAATACGGCCCGCCCGGCGGGATCACCCGGACCTGTGGATAGTTGTATCTGCTTTTCTGATCCTCGCTGAGCGACTCCGCGATCGGGTCCTCGCGCGTGGTTAGATTGCCGACCCGCTCCGCGCGGCCGAAGCGCGTTTTCACCGCGCGTTCGTTCTGGTTCACGGTGTAAATTCCCGCGACGAGATAGCGCATGAGGAACCAGAAGGTGAAGCCGAGGATGCAGCCGAGGATGATGTACATGGCAATGGAATAACTGGCCGCAGATTCGGGAGAATCGCCGTTTCTGCCAAGAACATTCGGGTGACGAGGGTGGAGTTAAAAGGCGGCCAAATATTTCTTCTAAGAAACTGCCGTTTCGCGTGTCATAGTGGCAGTTATGAAAACCTTGGCTTGGATCTGCCTCGTCGCCGCGCTATTGCATTTCAACCTCATGGCCCAAGACCCGGAATCACTTCGCAAGGATCGCGACAAGCTCGCCGAGCGCGGGATGTGGCGGGATACGGTGAATTTCTACGAGGAAAAGTTGTCGCCAGTCTCGGATGCGGGGTCCGGGGCCGACCTTGCCCGGGCGACCGAGGCGTTGGGCCGGCTGAGCGCTTGGAAGGAATTTGACGGACTCGTCGAGCGCGCGGTCGCCGCGCATCCGGACAATGCGTCGCTCCTGACGTCGGCCGCGGAAGTCTATCGACGGGCACCGCATTCCGGGAGAATCATCGCCGGCGAGTTCGAGCGCGACGGGGGCGGCCGTTATGGTCGCGGCCGCGGGATGGTCGATGACGATTCTACGGCTTCCACGGGACAAGCGGTCGTCACGGAATACCGGGATCGGGTTCGCGCGCTGCGATTGCTCCGCCAAGCCACGAAATCCGCAAGTGATGTCGACTCACAGGTGGCGGTCTGGGGGCTTGCAGCCACGATTCTGCGGCAGGACGAACCTTGGAAACTCCAAGTCCTGACCCCCATCGATGTGCTGCCCGAATGGGGCGAACCGGGGCCTGATGGCGGCACCGAGGGGACGCCGTGGGCCAAGGACGGGCCGGTGCTTTACGAGGTTCCCGCCTCTTGGGAGGTTGCAAAAAGCGATGGCGAACGCTGGCGTTTCGCCCTTGCCGAACAAGCGCGGATCAAGCCCGCCATCGCAGCGGATATCACGCTGGTTCTCGCGAACTTTTCGCAGTCCCAGTTCGGCACCGAGAGTCTTTCGTCATTTGGCTGGTGGCGGCAGCAGGACCCGGACAGCGCGAAGGGCATTCTCGAAATGGACACGCTCGCCGAGGACGAATGCCTGGCGAAAACCTCCGATGGCGTCCGTCGCTTCAAACTTCCCGCCGAGCATCATTTCATCGCGCTGTATCGCTCCATCCTCGACCAAAAGCCCCAGGCCGGAGATACTCTAACCGAGGTCTTCCTCAACCGTCGCCAATACGACAAGGCCCGCGAGGTGCTCGAACTAACCATCGCGAAGCACGGCCCTGGAACCAACGACTCCCGGAAGAAACTCCTCCAACAGATCACCGGCAACTGGGGCCGCTTCGAGACTGCGGAAACCGTGCCTGCCGGCGTGAAACCCAAGCTTCCGCTGGTCTTCCGCAATGCGCCGAAGATCACTCTAACTGCCGCGCCGGTGGACATGGATCTGGTCATCGCCGACACTCTCGCTTATCTGAAAAGCAACCCGCGCGAACTCGATTGGCAGCGGCTCAATCCCTCGCAGATCGCCAGCCGTTTGATTGCCGGCGACGGAGCGAAATACATCGGCAAACCCGCTGCCAGCTGGAACGTCACTCTTAGCCCGCGCGACCAGCACCGCGACACCCGCGCCGACCTCGAAGTGCCGCTGGAACAAGCCGGTGCCTGGTGGATTACCGGCGAGGTGGATGGCGGGAACTCCTTTCACACGCTCGTCTGGATCGTCGATTCCGTGCTCGTCGAAAACGAAGTGGGCGGAAAGAAGCAATGGTGGGTTGTCGATGCCGCCAACGGAGCTCCCGTTGCCGACTGTGCGATCGAGTTTTTCGGCTACCGCGCGGTGCATCAAGAGCGGAAAAATCCGTTGGAACAAAGAATGGACATCCGCACCAAGGGTTTTGACCGCAAGACCGATGCCGACGGCAAGACCTTGCTGAATCCCGGCGATTGGGAAGAAAACCATCAGTTGCTGGCGATCGCCCGCAAGGAGGGACGTGCGACCGCGTTCTTCGGGTTCCAGCCTTATTACATCCAACAGCCGCAACTCGAGAACGGCAACCGCGACCTCACCTACGGCATCTCGGACCGCCCGCTCTACAAACCCGGCGACACCGCGCATCTGAAATTCTATCTGCGCAATGTAGGCTACTTCGAGCCGGATGAAACCAGGTGGGCTAACAAGATTGGCACTCTATCTATCACCAACGGCCGCGGCGAGGAAGTGATGAAGATCGAAAAGCTCAAGACCGACGCGCTCGGTGCCGTCGAGTGCGAAGTCGTCATTCCCAAGGATGCCGTGCTCGGCTCTTGGAACGCTACGTTTCAAATCGGCGACCAGATCGCTGCGACCGTTAACTTGCGCGTGGAGGAGTACCGCAAGCCGGAGTATGAGGTGAATGTCGAGGCACCCGACGCGCCCGTGAAGCTGGGCGACAAATTCACGGCCACCGTCAGAGCCACCTATTTCCACGGCTCGCCGGTTAGAAATGCCAACGTCGAGATCATCGTCAAACGCGGCTCCGTCGGCGAGCGGTGGTTCCCCGTCTGGCGCTGGGATTGGCTCTACGGTCCGGGCGCGTGGTGGAACGGCAGCGAGGCGAGCTGGCATCCCGATTGGGAAAACTGGGGCTGCATCCCGCCGAATCCGCCGTGGTGGCAGGGCAACCGTTGGACACCCGACGAACTCGTGATGAAACGCAATGTCGCGATCGGCCCCGACGGCACTGCCAAAATCGAGATCGACACCGCGTCTGCGAAGGCAATCCACGGCGACCTGGATGCGAAATACACCATCGAGGCGCGCGTCGTCGATGCCTCGCGCCGCGAGGAGCGGGGCACCGGCTCCGTGATAGCCGCGCGCAAACCGTTCGAGGTCATCGTCTGGACAAACCGCGGCTACGCCCGCGCCGGAGAGCAGGTGGAAGCGACGGTTTCCGCCGCCACCCTCGCCGGGAAGCCGGTGGTGGGAGCGAGAGGCAAGCTGGTGATTCTCAAACTAACCGGCGGGGATGACGGCCGTATCGGAGAAACGGAAGTGCAGTCGTTCGTGGTTGAAACCGATGCCCAGGGGGAGATCCACCAACGCTTCGCCGCGCCCGCCACCGGCCAATACCGCCTGGCCGCGAGCCTCTCGTTCAAGGACGGCGAGCCGGCGGAAGGTGCGACCATTCTCAACGTTCAAGGCCCGGGTCGCGCCGAGCCGGGTGACTGGCATTTCGGCCCGCTTGAACTGATCGCCGACAAGCCGGCCCACGCGCCCGGCGAGACCGTGAAACTCCACGTCAACAGCGACAAGGAAAACGCCAACGTCTGGCTCTTCCTCCACGTCGCGGGCAGTGCCGGACGCGAGGCCCGCCGCATCCAGCTCGATGGCAAGAGCCTCGAAGTGGAAGTCCCCCTCGACTTGCGGGACATGCCTAACATGTTCATCGAAGGCATCACCGTCCACGGCGCGAAGGTGCATTCCGCCGTCCGGCAGATCCTGCTGCCACCCGTTAGCAAGCTGGTCGAGGTCACGCTCGAACCCGCGAAAGACCGGGTCAAGCCGCGCGAAATCTCCGCGCTGCGGGTGACCTTGAGGGATTCCGAGGGCAAGCCCGTCACCGACACCGCCGTTCTGACCGTTTATGACAAGTCGCTCGAAGCGATCACCGGCGGCTCCAACGTCGGCTTGATCCATGAGAATTTCTGGAACTGGAAGAACAACTACTACCCGGGAGACATCGGAGATTCCGTTCCGGTTTCGCCGGGGAATTTGCTTCGTCCGAAAGCCGTTGGCATGCAGTCGCTTGGTCGCTTCGGAGATGAAGGGCGTTACTTGGGTCGGGCCGGTGGCATGAGAGTTCCGAGAGGCAGGATGATGGAAAGTGATAGTCTCGCGATGGACGCCGCGCCAATGTCCATGGCTGCCATGCCGATGGCGGCGAAGGAGATGGCGGGAGCTGACGCAGGCGGGGAACCGCCGGCCGCCAACCCCATCCTCGTCCGCAAGGATTTCGCGGATCTGTTAAAATGGTCCGGCGCGATCCAGACCGATGCCGATGGCCGTGCCGAGATTCCGCTGGAATACCCGGACAACCTCACGACATGGAAAGCCCGGGTGTGGGTGTTAGGCAAGGGCACGGAGGTCGGCGAGGGCAGCGCGGAAATCATCACGTCGAAGGAGTTGTTAGTCCGGCTTCAAGCCCCGCGGTTTCTGGTGGAGCGCGATGAATCCGTGTTCAGCGCGGTGGTCCAGAACGACCATGACTTGCCGAAGACGGTCAAGGTTTCGCTCGAACTTGACGGCAAGGAACTCGAAGCCATCGATGGCGCACCGCAGACGGTGGAGATCGCGGCGAAGTCGGAAGCGCGGGTCGATTGGCGGGTCAAGGCGCTGCGCGAAGGCGAGGCGACCTTCCGCATGCGCGCGGATTCAGGCGATGATGGTGATGCCGTGGAACGCAAGCTGCCGGTTCTCGTCCATGGCATGCTCCGCCAGGATGCATGGAGCCGCACGGTCGAGCCGGGCGCGGATTCCGCCAAGATCCAGATCGAAGTGCCGGAACAACGGCGGCCTGACCAATCGAAACTAACGGTGCGGTTTTCGCCCACCATCGCAGGCGCGGTGGTCGATGCGATTCCTTATCTCGCCAGCTATCCGCATGGCTGCACCGAGCAAACGTTGAACCGCTTCGTTCCTGCCGTGATCGCACAAAAGATGTTGAGAAACCTCAAGATCAACCTCGCGGAAGTGAAGGCGAAGCGGACCAACCTCAACCCGCAGGAGTTAGGGAACTCCGCCGAACGCGCGACGCAGTGGAAACAGTGGCAGACGAACCCGGTGTTCGATGAAGTGGAGCTGGAGAAAATGGTCGGGAAGGGGATTGAAAGACTCATGTCGATGCAGATTTCCGATGGTGGTTGGGGATGGTTTTCCGGCTACGGCGAGAATTCCTGGCCGCACACCACGGCGGTGGTGGTCCATGGCTTGCTGGTAGCAAAAGACAACGGGGCGGAGATTCCCGATGTCATGCTGAACTCCGGCATCTCCTGGCTGATGGCGTATGAACGAAAGCAAGCCGCCGCCTTGCAACTTCATGTCGAGCGCGAAGCGCTGCACAAGGAGGGCCGGAAGGTCAAGGACGACCACAAGTATGAGAAATCGAAGTGCGATGCCTTGGATGCGTTCGTGCGGATGGTGCTTGGTGAAGCGAAGCGCGACTCGGAGCCGATGCTCGCGTTTCTCTATCGAGACCGGGTCGATTTGCCGGTCTATGCCCAGTGCATGTTGGGACTGGAACACCACCGGAAAGGCGATGAGGCGCGCCGCGATGAGGTCATGAAAATGATTTCCCAATTCCTCAAGCGCGATCCGGAGAATCAAACCGCCTATCTCGATCTCCAAAACACAAACTACTGGTGGAACTGGTATGGCAGCGAGGTGGAGGCGCACGCATGGTATCTCAAGTTGCTTGCCGCCGTGAAGCCGAACGATGCCGACACTCGCGGGCTGGTGAAGTATCTGGTGAACAACCGCAAGCACGCGACTTACTGGGAGTCCACCCGTGACACCGCTTTCGCCATCGAGGCCATCGCCAGTTATTTCAAGGCCAGCGGTGAGGACGCGCCGGAGATGGAGGTGAACGTTTCGCTGGACGGGAAATCGCTGCGCAAGGTCGCCATCAATCGGGAGAACCTTTTCACCTTCGACGGCACGGTCACTCTATCAGGCGATGCCGTGACCGCCGGCAAGCATGACATCGAGTTGAGGAAATCCGGCAAGGGCACGCTTTATGCCAATGCCTATCTGGAGGTTTTCACCCTCGAAGACAAATTGCGCGCCGCCGGACTGGAAGTGAAGGTGACCCGCAATATTTCCAAACTCGTCGCGCTGGAAAAAGAAACCGAAGTTCCCGATGCCACCGGACTGGTCGTGAAGCAACAGGTCGAGCGCTTCCGCCGCGAGCCGCTAACCGACGGGGCCAGGCTGGCCTCGGGCGACAGGGTGGAGGTGGAACTGGTCCTCGAAAGCAAGAACGACTGCGAATACCTGATATTTTCCGATGCCAAGGCCGCCGGTTTCGAGGCGCTGGATGCCCTCAGCGGCTACGTCCGCGGCGGCGTCCTGAGCGCCTACATGGAGCCCCGTGACCAGACGGTGGATTTCTTCATTCGCGCCCTGCCGCGCGGCACGCACACACTGCGCTATCAACTCCGGGCCGAGGCCCCGGGAATCTACAAGGCGCTACCAGCCACCGCGGAAGCGATGTATGCGCCTGATCTGAGAGGGAATTCGGACGACCTCAGGCTGGAGATCATGAAATAGGGTTCCATCTCGCGGAGTAAGGGACGCTCGGGTCCTGCCGAGGGGATTCGGCTCTGCCAGATACGGTGCGGAGCTTTGCAGTGGCGGCAGCAAAGCCTGCCCCAATCCATGGGTAAATATCCCTATGCACGCCTCTGAAAAAACCATTGGAATAATCCAATGCCGTGCGAGTCTCACCCGTTGCAAGGCTGCCCACAGGGGTTGCTTTGTACCGAACAACAACCAAATACAAAAACCATGAAGACCACCAACGCCCTTGTGGCTGCCGCCCTAGCCGGAGTATTCGCTGCCGGAACCACCGTATCCGTGGCCTCGCCATCCACCGGATTGCCAGTCGCCGCCGAAAAGGAAAAAGATGACTGCCCCGGCAAGGACAAGAAGGAAAAAGACAAGTGTCCCGCGAAGGAAGAGAAGAAAGAAGGCACGATCGTCAATGAAAAGGAAAAGGACGACTGCCCAAGCAAGGACAAGAAGAAGGATAAAGAGAAAGAAGGCGAAATCCTCTGAATCATCTGGAAACCCCGCGGCGCGATTGGCTCCGCGGGGTTTCCTTTTTCGTTTCGAACCATGGGCGACTCGCGATTCACCGGCGGTGTGGAATTGGCAACCGGCATCGGCCTGAGGTCGCCGCATTACCGTCACATCCTCGCGGAGAAACCGACGGTCGGTTGGTTTGAGATCATATCTGAAAATTACATGGTCGAAGGCGGGCGTCCGCTGGAGGTGCTCGATCTGATTCTTGAGCAATATCGCGTGGTCCAGCATGGCGTGGGTCTTTATCCGGGAAACTCCGGAGGCATCGACCGGGATCATTTGAAGCGTCTCAAGCGGTTGGTGAAACGGACCAACACGCCGTGGATTTCGGATCATCTTTGCTGGGGCAGCATCGACGGCAGCATGAGCCACGATCTGCTGCCGATTCCTTTCACGTTCGAAGCTGCAAGGAAAACGGCGGAGAATCTCCGCATGGTGCAGGATTTCCTGGAAGTCCCGCTGGCGATGGAGAACGTGAGCAGCTACGGCGAGTTCAATGGCAACGAGATGACCGAGTGGGAGTTTTTAGCGGAAGTCTGCGAGCAGGCGGATGTCGGGATTCTGTTGGACGTGAATAATATCTATGTTTCCTCGGTTAACAACGGCTTCGATCCGCTGGAATATGTCAATTTCGTCCCGCCCGAGCGGGTGGCGCAGATCCACATCGCGGGGCACTCGCGCTACGAGCGGTTCATCGTGGACACCCATGATCACCCGGTGATCGATCCGGTGTGGAAACTTTACGAACGCGCCATCGAGCGATGTGGTCCGGTGGCGACGCTGCTGGAGTGGGATGGCCGGATTCCATCGTTCGACGAGGTTTGGACGGAGGCGCGGAAATCAGAAGCCTGGCGGGCGTCCGCGCTTGCGAAGAAAGGAGACGATGCGGCCGCTTGAACAGACTCAGCGCGAGTTTTTCGCGGCCCTGCAACTTCCTCTGCGCGGACGGAGCCGCCGGAGCACCGAGCTGCCGCCATCCGATGAGGGGCACTCGCCGGAATTTCTCGCGAAAGCGGATGAACTGATGAAGTCCGGCTCGAATCTATCATCCGCGGAACGTCTGGAACTCTATCACCGGCAGTATTGGTTCCGGCTGTTGGATTCCATCGCGGAGGACTTTCCCATACTGCAAAAAATTGCTGGCGAGGAAACGTTCTGGGCATTGATGGAGGCATATCTATCCGCCTGTCCTTCCGCCAGTTTCACCCTGCGTCACCTGGGCAGCCGCCTGCCTGATTTCACCGCCAGTTGGGACGGAATTGATGAAACCAAGCGCCGGTGGTTCTCCGCGCTGGCCCGGCTGGAATATGCCTATATGGAAATTTACGAGGCCGCGGAGTGGGAACCCGTGCCGCCGGACCAGTTAGCGATCGCCGAACTCGGCTTGCAACCGCATGTCATCCTGTTGGAACTGGCGGTTCCCGCGGATCAATGCGCGGAATGGGAGGCTTTCACTCCCGCAGAGGAAACTCCCGTTCATCTCGCGGTGTGGCGCGGCGAAGGCGGCGGTGCGAGCCAGGGCCGGATCGATCCCGTGGAGTTCGTGCTGCTCAGCCGTCTTCGACGGCGGGGCACGCTCTCGTCGCTTTTCGCCGAACCGACCGACCGGGAGCCTACACCGGACGAAGTATCACAATGGTTTGCCAACTGGCAGAGCCGGCGCTGGATCGCCCTCGCGCCCGCTGCGGAACTCCAGGAGTTTTCGGTCGTTCATCACGGGGCCGTCCGCGACATCGACTGGACCCGCGTCGACAAGATGGGCTCGCAAGCGCGGGCGATGGAGGACTGAAACGGACCGCGAAATTCATTTCGCGTGGATGGGATCCAGAAACAATTGCTGCACCTCATGCACCTTGCCATGATCGATCGATTCTCAAAATTGGGCGAAAAGTTAAACCTTCCTTCGGAAGTTACCACCTAGATATGGAGTCTGTTGGAGACACACTACACTGAGCCTCATCGGCACTATCACAATCTGCAGCACATTTGGTCGATGTTGACCCACCTTGATGGTTCACAGCCCGATGATTCAACGACCGAGCTTGCAATCTGGTTTCACGATGTGATCTACGATCCAAGATCGCCTGACAACGAGGCCGGGAGCGCTCGATTTTTCGAGGAAAGTCTGGGACAGTTCCTGGATGCGGCTACCCGGGCGGATGTGGTGCGGTTGATTCTGGCGACCGATTATTCAAAGCCAAGAACAGGCAAGCCCGACGAGGATTTCATCCGCGATCTCGACCTCTCCATCCTCGCCGCCGACCCGGCGACTTATCAAGTTTACCATGTTGCCATCCGGAGGGAATACTCTCAGGTGCCGGAAAAAGATTTCACATTGGAGCGTCGGAGGATCTTGAGAAAGTTTTTGGCTGGGCGGATCTTTTTCACCGCCGGACTCGTGGACTTGGAAGCAGCGGCCCGCAGGAATCTGGAAGCTGAGCTTGGGAGCATCAGCTGATTGAGCATCGGTTTGAGGCCGATGCCGTTTCCCACAGCGTTTCGGACCACCGCCGGGAATTAAGTTGCGCTGCGGCGTAACAGGCCGTCTGGTAGGAAGATGCCAGAAGGAATCAATAGCGCCGCGATGCCCGGGCGGATCGCCTTCCTGGGGGGGTATGAACCGCGGCGCTGTGGCATCGCCACTTTCACCCACGACGCATGCGAGGCGGTGGCCTTGGCGGCTCCAATGGCGGAATGCATCGCCGGCGCGGTGAATGACCGGGTGCAGGGCTACAAATATCCGCCGCGGGTGCGCTTCGAAATATTGGAGAAAGACCTCGATTCCTATCGGCGCGCGGCGGATTTTCTGAATTTCAACAACACCGAGGTGCTCTGCGTGCAGCACGAATTCGGCATCTACGGCGGATCGGCGGGCAGTCATTTGTTAGCCCTGCTCAAGGAAGTGCGGATGCCGGTGGTGACGACTTTGCACACGGTCTTGCAGGAACCGAATCCCGCGCAGCGCAAGGTAATGGAGGAACTGATTCTGCGCAGTGACCGGTTGGTGGTGATGGCCCGCAAGGGCGCGGAAATCCTGCGTGAAACCTACTGCGTGTCGGACTCGAAGATCGATGTCATCCCGCATGGGATTCCGGATATTCCGTTCGCGGATTCGGAGGCTTCCAAGAGGCAGTTCGGATTGGAAGGGCGCAAGGTGTTGCTGACGTTTGGACTGTTAGGGCCGGGGAAGGGGATCGAGCACGCCATCGAGGCGCTGCCGGAAATTGTCCGGCGGCATCCGGATGCGGTCTATCTGATATTGGGGGCGACCCATCCGCATCTGGTGGCGCGCGAGGGAGAGAGCTACCGTTTGGGGCTGGAGCGACTGGCCGAGGACCGCGGGGTGAAGGAGCATGTGATTTTCTACAACCGCTTCGTTTCACTTGAGGAACTCACCGAGTTCATCGGCGCGACGGACATCTATCTGACTCCGTATCTGAACGAGGCTCAGATCACTTCCGGCACATTGGCATATGTCTTCGGTGCCGGGAAGGCGGTGGTTTCCACGCCGTATTGGCATGCGTTGGAACTGCTTGCCGAAGAGCGGGGGATCCTGGTGCCGTTCCGCGATCCGCAAGCCATCGCGGAAGGAGTTTGCATTTTCCTCGATGATCCGGCGCTTCTCGTGCGGACACGGGTGGACGCCTATCAACTCGGCCGGGAAATGATCTGGCCCGCAGTGGCGAGGCGCTATCTGGAGTCGTTTCAACAGGCGCGGGCGGACCGCAAGGCGGCTTCGCAAGTGACCACCACCGGGCGCGCTTTGGTCAACCGACCGCACAACCTCCCGCCGTTGCGGCTCGACCACATCCTGCGGATGAGCGATGGCACCGGTATTTTCCAACATGCCACCTTCAATGTGCCGAATTTTCATGAAGGCTATTGCACGGACGACAACGCGCGCGCGTTCATTCTCTGCAATCTGGTGGATGAACACGGCGAACTCGACCAGCGGTCCACCAGCTATCTTGCGTTTCTCGCGGCTTCTCTGGACTATCAGACCGGGCGCTTCCGGAATTTCATGAGCCATGGCCGCCAATGGCTTGAAGAAGCTGGCAGCGAGGACAGCCATGCGCGCGCGCTGTGGGCGCTGGGTGTCGGCGCAGGTCGCTCGCGCAATGAGGGGCACCGGCTGTTATGCGTGCAGCTCTTCGAACGCGGGCTGCCGGCGGTGGAGTCGTTCACCTCGCCACGGGCGTGGGCGTTCGCGTTATTAGGCATTCACGAGTTCCTCCGTGGCCGTTCGTCAACCACATCCGCCAAGGCGTCCCGCAAGGTTCTAACCGGGAAATTGGTGGATCTCTGGCACGGCCATGCCACCGAGGACTGGCCGTGGTTCGAGTCCACCGCGACTTATGACAACGCCCGCCTTTCTCAGGCTCTGATCCTGAGTGGCCGCTGGATGCCACATCCCGAGGCGTTGGAAATCGGCCTCAGTTCGCTGCGTTGGCTGGCCTCCATCCAGCGGACCCAGGGCGGCCATTTCCGGCCCATCGGCAGCAACGGTTTCTATTCAAAGGAAGGTGCCCGAGCCGATTTCGACCAGCAGCCGGTGGAAGCGCAGGCCATGGTCTCCGCCTGCCTTGAAGCATTCCTCAACACCCGCGATCCGTTCTGGACGGTCGAGGCCAAGCGGGCCTTCGAATGGTTCCTCGGCCGCAACGACCTCGGCGTGCCGCTCTATGACCCGGCCACAGGCGGTTGCGGCGACGGACTCCATTCCGATCGCGTCAATGCCAACCAAGGTGCCGAGTCTTCGCTCGCGTTCCAACTCGCTCTAGCAGAAATGAGCAACGCCGACCAATTGATCATTCCGCCACCCCACTTCTCACTATGAATCCTATCAATCTGCATCGTCACGAAATCATGCTCCTGCCGGAGAGCTCGCGCGTGTTGATCCGGCCGTTCATCCCTTCGGAAGCGCATCGCATCACTGCGATCATTGACCGCGCACTGGCATTTACCGAGGAGGAAGTCATCGCGAAACTGCAGGGCGTGCACCGGGAGTTCGACTTCCGGCACTACGACATCGAGGATCTCCTGTGGCAGTATTATCTAAAGGTGCAGCCCTTCATTCCGACCCCCCATCCGTTGTCCCGCGCGCGGGAAATGCTCATAGGCGCGTTGTTTTCCGGCGAATACTCGCTCGAGTCCGCCGCCTTGTTCAATCCATCGATAGTGCCTCATCCCGACCAAAGCGGAGTGCCGATGGGCGGGCTGCGCTTCGTGATGAGCCTGCGCGCGACGGGGGAAGGACATATCTCCTCCATCGAGTTCCGCTCGGGAATCATCAAGCCGGATGGCTGGATCATTCTCGATCCCATTTCGCGGTATGTCACACTGCCGGAGGTCGTGCCCAATCCCACCTATCGGAAAAAAAGCTTCATCCTCAAGTTCCATGAAATGGGTTTCGACAACGACTATGCCGTCGCCGTCATGGCTCCCTTGGAAAACAAATTCACCCGCGAAGCCCTGAACCAAAGCGTCGGCACCGTGCGGCACGAGCATCAGCCCGGTAACCTTGATCTCCAGCGCACGCTCGAATGCATCCAATGGCTTGCCGATTCGAACTACGAACTCCGCTTCTCGCCCAAGCTCGGGATCAGCGAGCGGATCATTTTTCCCGTCTCCGCCAATGAAAGCAATGGGATCGAGGACGCGCGCTTCGTCCGTTTCACCGAAGACGACGGCTCGGTCATGTATTATGCCACCTACACCGCCTACAACGGCCGCGCCATCCTGCCCCAACTGTTGGAGACCGAGGATTTCCTCCACTTCCGCGTGCTCACCCTTAATGGCTCCGCCGTCCAGAACAAAGGCATGGCGCTGTTTCCCCGGCGCATCGACGGCCGCTACGTCATGCTCTCCCGCCAGGACGATGAGAACCTCTTCATCATGTTCTCGGACAATCCCCATTACTGGAGCGACCCGCAAATCCTCATGCGCCCCGCGGAACTGTGGGAATGTGTCAAGGTCGGAAACTGCGGCTCGCCCATCGAAACCAAGGCTGGCTGGCTCGTCATCACCCACGGCGTCGGCCCGATGCGCAAGTACTGCATCGGCGCGATCCTGCTGGATCTGGATGACCCCACCAAACTGATAGGCCGGCTCAAGGAGCCACTGCTATCCGCCGAAGGCAACGAACGCGAAGGCTATGTCCCCAACGTGGTGTACAGTTGCGGTTCTTTGGTCCACGACAACAAGCTGATCCTGCCCTACGCCATGAGCGACAAGGCGACCGCGATTGTCAGTGTGGATCTGGATGAGCTGTTGGCAGCACTGGTGGCTTGATTTGCAGTTGGTCTGTGTGATCCCGTCATTGGAGCCAATAAAAAGCCGCATGCGGTTCGTTCGGCTGAGACTTGCCACTCGGCGAGGATCCCGGGATTAGGGCAGAAGCGGCTGCGGATGGAGGTATTGAGGCTGCCGATTGCTTCGCCGGTCTCCTTATTTGGACGTCAGCCGTTGCGCGCCCCATACAGCGATGAAAGTCACCAGCAGCAGCAAGCTGCTCAGCGCGTTGATCACCGGAAACTCGCGGCTCTTCTTGATCATGCTGTAGATGACGACGGGCAAGGTATCCGAGCCGGGGCCTTTGACGAAAAACGTGACCACGAAATCGTCGATGGAGAGCGTGAATGCCAGCAGTCCGCCGGCGAGAATGCCAGGAGCTAACAGGGGTAAGGTGATTTTCCGGAACGCCTGCATGCGCGTCGCTCCCAGATCGCGTGCTGCATCGACGATTTGGAAATCAAAATCCTGCAAGCGCGCCAGGACGACCAGCGCGACATAGCTGATGCAAAACGTGACATGGGCGATCGCCACGGTAACCAGGCCTAACGGTTGGCCGATAGCGACGAACAGCAGCAGCAGGCTCATGCCCATCAGTATTTCCGGCAGCACCAGCGGCACGGTGACCAGCAAGTGGTGGGCGGATTGCAGCCGGGACTTGTAACGATGCAGCGCGAAGGCGGCGGCGGTCCCGAGAATCATCGCGCCGAGGCTGGC
Organism: Akkermansiaceae bacterium; assembly: GCA_041739215.1. Taxonomy (GTDB): domain Bacteria; phylum Verrucomicrobiota; class Verrucomicrobiia; order Verrucomicrobiales; family Akkermansiaceae; genus Luteolibacter. The sequence goes on along the minus strand of JBGSOI010000190.1, from coordinate 12,149 downwards.
GAAGACGGCGACTTTCAGGGAATTGCCGAGCGCGGCCCACAGGTCTTCACGCTCCAGCAGACGCTCGTACCATTTCAGAGTGAATCCCTGCCAGGTCGTTCCGAAGCGCGTGGCTTTGAACGAATTGAGGATCAACACGCCGATGGGAAGATAGAAAAACGCCAGCACCAGCCAGGTGGCGATTTGGGGACCTCGTCTGGATTTCATGGAAGCTCGTCTTCGGAGAGTCACGCGTAGGTGCCCAGCGCCAGATGGACGCCTTCCACCGCCATCCCGCCCTCTCCGACCGCGGCGGCGCAGCGCTTCACCGAGCCGGAACGGACGTCGCCCGCGGCGAAGATTCCCGGGCAACTGGTTTCTAACGATCCTGGCGGGCGGGTGGAGTCTTGCCATGCGGGCGAGCTGGCGACGGCCGGGCCGGTTTTGACGAAGCCGTTCTCGTCGCACTCGATCTCCGGCGGCAGCCAGTTGGTGCAGGGCTTGGCACCGATCATCGAAAAAACCGCGCAGGTGCGCACCGAGCGCTGCTCGCCAGTCAGGGTGTTTTCCAGCTCGACCGTTTCCAGAAGTTTTCCTCCCGTCATTTTCCGGATCTCGGTGTGATATAGGATCCCGATATTCTCCCTCGTTTCCACCCGCCGTGACAGGTAGCTCGACATGCTCTTTGATAGATCCCCGCCGCGGATGACCAGCAGGACCTGCTCCGCATGCTCCGATAGAAACATCGCAGCCTGTCCGGCCGAGTTTCCGCCTCCGGCGACGATCACGGTCGCGTTGTGGCAGAGTTGGCCCTCGCGCGCGGTGGCGGCGTAGTAAACTCCCGCGCCGTCGAAATCCTCGCGGCCCTCCGCCTCGATCCGCCGGTAGTCCGCACCGGTGGCGATGATCACGCATTTGGCGAGCAAGGTGGCGGGACAGCCTTCGATGTGCAATTCACCGGCATATTCGCCCTGTCTGACTTTCAGCGAGAGCGCTTGGGCCGGAGTGGAGAATTTCGCGCCGAAGCGGAACGCCTGAAGCTGCGCGCGGTTGGTTAGAGCTCCGCCGCTGATGCCGGTGGGATAGCCGAAGAAATTCTCGATGAGTGACGAAGAGCCCGCTTGTCCGCCGGGCGCGTAGCTTTCCAGCACGACGGTATTCAACCCCTCGGAAGCCGCGCAAACCGCTGCTGCCAGGCCTGCAGGTCCCGCGCCGACGATGGCAAGGTCACACAAAATTTCCGTGGCCCCTTCGGCGGCGAGCGGTCGCATCAGCCCGGCGACTTGGGCGACCTCGCGCAATGACGGCCGGCGCAGCGGCATGCCGTTGGCCGCGATCAGCACCGGCAGGTCTCTGGCTGCTAGATTCAGACGCGAGCACAATGCCTTGCCCGCCTCGCCATCCGAATCGATCAGACGGTGCGGGATATGGTTCTTATCGAGGAAATCATCGAGCTGGCGGCCGTCCCGCGAACCCGCCGGCGCGACCACCCTCAGACCGGTGAACTCGCCGTCCCGTTCCAGTCGCTCGCGCCGCATGATGAACGCGTTGATGATCTTTTCACCCAGTCCCGGCATTTCCGCCAGAGCCTTCCTCAGCGCCGCGGCGGGAACTTGGAGGATCTCTGTTTCCTCGGCACTGCACCGCGCGCTGGCGACGGCGGAGGTGCCGTTGAGCATCCCCACATCGCCCATGAAATCGCCGGGCTCGCCGGTGCCGAGGATTTGTTCGAGGCCATCGCAGGATTCAAACACCTCGATTTCGCCGGTGATGACCACCGTCATGTCGAGCTCGCGCTGGCCCGCTTTGAAAACCATCTCACCCCGCCGCACGATTCGGCGGGTGCCGAGAGGTTCCAACAGCGCGAGCTGCCGATCATCCAGTTTCGCAAAGGCGATCGCCTCCGTATCGCGGTAGAATTGTGCGTCCTTGTCCTCGTCGTCCATATAACCGCCGGTAAAAATTGACCTCCGAACTCTGGCAGCAAATGCCATGCCGTCAATGTCGGTGGCGGGTGGATTCTTTCAATGCGAGCGGAATGCCCTGAGTCGACTTCCGCCGTTGGCTGCTCTTAAAATTTCTCATCATCTTCCATGCGCACCGCCCACCCGGGCGGAAAAGTGAGTGAGCGAATGCCTGGTTTTTGGATTGTCCCGCGAGGATTTTTTCAGAATAACGAAAACGGATGTCCCATTGGCTTCACTCCGTTCGTCAATCATTGAATTCACTGTCCCAATCCCTCGAATCACCATGAGCACGCCCGTCAATGACTACCCCGCCTTCAGCCCCTATCTCACCGTTCACGATGCCGCCGCCGCCATCGAGTTTTACAAGGCCGCGTTCGGTGCGACCGAGCGCTTCCGCCTTACGAACAAGGGCGACGGAAAGATCGGCCATGCCGAGCTTTCCATCGAGGGCGGACTGATCATGCTCAATGACGAGAATCCGCAATGGGGCAACAAATCCCCCAATGCCATCGGCGGCACATCCGTCACCTTCTGTTGGGAAGTGGAGGATGTCGACGCAATCTTCGATCGCGCTGTCGCCGCCGGAGCCACTGTCCAAATGCCCGTGGCCGACCAATTCTACGGCTTCCGCAGCGGCTGCGTCGTCGATCCATTGGGACATCAATGGATGATGCAGAAGGAGGTCGAAAAAGTCTCCCCCGAGGAAATGCAGAAGCGCTGGGAAACCATGGCCAGCGAGTGCGGCGGAAACGGTCCGGAATAACAATCCCATGAGCCATCCAGCAAAGAACACCATCTGTTTGTGGTTTGATCGCGACGCGGAAGCCGCGGCCAGATTTTATGCCGCGACTTTTCCGGATTCCACCGTCGGAGCGGTGCACCGGGCTCCGGCTGACAATCCATCCTGCAAAGAGGGCGAGGTCTTGACCGTCGAATTCACCGTGATGGGAATTCCCTGCATCGGCCTCAACGGCGGACCGGGCGTCGAACACAACTGGGCGTTTTCATTCCAGGTCGCGACCGATGACCAGGCTGAGACGGATCGCTACTGGAACGCGATTGTTAGCAACGGCGGCGAAGAGAGCCAGTGCGGCTGGTGCAGGGACCGATGGGGGCTGAACTGGCAGATCACCCCGACTGTCCTGACGAAAGCGTTCACCAGCTCGGACCGCGCCGCCGCGAAACGGGCATTCGACGCGATGATGACCATGGGAAAAATCGATGTCGCTGCAATCGAAGCCGCGGTCCGCGGTTAGAATTGAGAAACTTTCGTCAACATCCACCCTGATGAAATGTCCGTTGGCCACTGCAGCCACATCGCCTTGATCATCGGTCCCGACAGCAATAGGGTCGGACCTCACTTCGGGACGCAAACATCATCCGCGAAACACACCACTCCACATGAAACACCTCCCCACCATTGCCGGAATCCTGCTTGGCCTTCTTTTCATCATGTCCGCAACCGTCGTGCTTTTCGGATTGGCAGAGACGCCCGAGTTTCCGGAAGGCAGTCCGGTTGCCGCATTTATGGCCGCCTTCGGGCCGACCGGCTACATGACCTTCATCAAGGTCCTGGAACTAACCGGCGGCATCCTGGTCGCCATTCCCCGCACGCGGAACCTCGGACTACTTATCCTCGGCCCCATCATCGTGAACATCCTCGCGTTCCACATTTTCGTCGCCAAGGACGGCATCCTGGACCCGAAGCTGCTAGGCATCTGCGCGCTGGCCGTCTTTCTCATGTGGTCCGAACGCAGGAGCTGGCTGGCTCTCGTCACCCGATCCACCACGCCCTGAAACCGATGCCCGCGAAGGAGGATAAACCGGTTCTCAGTTTCAACGACACCGCGTCGTTTCACGAGTGGCTTCTAACCCACCATGCGGAGCACTCCGGGATCTGGCTACGCTATTTCAAAAAGGCGAGCGGTCGCGCTTCGATCCCGCACGTCGAGGCCGTGCAGGAGGCGCTTTGCTGGGGCTGGATCGACGGGCAGGCCCGCCCGTTTGACGAGGAATCGTGGCTGGTGAAATTCACCCCGCGCGGTCGGAAGAGCATTTGGTCACAGGTAAACATCGGACACATCGAACGTCTGACCGTGGCCGGCCGCATGCAGCCGGCCGGACTCGCCGCCGTGGAAGCCGCGAAGTCGGACGGTCGGTGGGAAGCGGCCTACGCCTCGTCGAGCACCTTCGTGATGCAGGAGGATTTCATGGCCGCCCTAGTGAAGAAACCCAAGGCGCTCGCGTTTTTCGAATCGCTCACCAAGGCGAATCGATACGCCATCTATCATCGACTGCACACGGCCAAACGCCCTGAGACGCGGGCCAAGCGCATGAAGGATTTCCTCGCCATGCTCCAGCGCGGCGAAAAGCTCCATTGACCGTCACCTAAATTTTTCCCATCACACCAAACCACTAACACCATGAGCAAATACATCGACGGATTCGTCCTTCCGCTCCCCAAAGAGAAGATCGAAGCCTATCAGGCAGTCTCCTCCAAGTGCGGGGCCATCTGGAAAGAACACGGAGCCTTGGAATACATCGAAGCCGTCGGCGACGACCTCGAGATCAAGGACCAGGTTTCTTTCTCGACTCTTGCCGGAGCCGCTCCTGAAGAAACAGTAGTCTTCGCCTACATCGTCTATGAATCCCGCGAGCATCGTGATGCGGTGAACGCCAAGGTTTTTGCCGACCCGCGCCTCCATGCGATGTTCGATCCCGAGAACCCGCTTTTTGACTGCAAGCGCATGGCATGTGGCGGCTTCAAGAGCATCGTTTCGGTCTGATGATCACCATCGATTTCACGAGCAGTCTCTCGAACCAGACGAACGCGCCCCGTTCTTCCGTCGAGGGCGCGACGGTGCGTGAATGTCTGGACGCTGTTTTCGCGATGCATCCCGCGCTGCGAGGCTACGTGATGGATGATCAGAACGCGGTGCGGCAGCATGTCGTCGTTTTCCTCGACGGCACCGCCATCCAAGATCGCCGGACTCAGTCGGATCCCGTGAAGCCGGACTCGGAAATCTTCGTCATGCAGGCCCTATCCGGCGGTTAAAATCGAAACATCTATCATCATGAGCAACAAACTCTATCTCGGAACCCGCAAGGGACTGCTGGAAGCCGTTCGCAGTTCCAGTGGCTGGGAAGTCACCCGGCTCTCATTCATCGGCGTGCAGGTGCCCATGCTTCTGCCAGACGCACGGGACGGCACGCTCTATGCCGCCGTTGAGCACGGCCACTTCGGCGCGAAAATCCACGCTTCAGCCGACGGCGGAGCCACTTGGGAAGAGCGCGCGTGCCCGAACTATCCGCCAAAGCCTGAAGGTGATCCGGAAGTCATCAATCCGATGAGCCAGGAGCCGGTGCCATGGACTTTGAAAAAAATCTGGGCGCTCGAACCCGGCGCAAAAAAAGGCGAGCTGTGGTGCGGCACGATTCCCGGCGGCTTGTTCCACTCTCAGGATCACGGGGCGTCGTGGCAGCTCGTCGAAAGCCTGTGGAATCACCCGGATCGCGAAAAATGGTTCGGCGGTGGCGCGGACTGGCCCGGGATCCATACGATTCTGGTAGATCCACGCGACCCGAGCCGACTGCTGGTCGCTGTGAGCTGTGCCGGAATTTGGGAAAGCCGCGACAACGGCGCAAGCTGGGAGAATATCGGCGAGGGCCTGCGCGCTGAATTCATGCCACCGGGCCAGGAGGGCGATCCCGGCATCCAGGATCCGCACCGCATCGCATGGTCCGCTGCCGATCCCGACACGATCTGGATGCAGCACCACAACGGCATTTTTCACAGCCGAGACGGTGGAATTCACTGGCGGGAAATTGAAAACGCCGAGCCCTCGAATTTTGGCTTCGCGGTCGTCGTCCATCCGCTAGACCCTCTAACCGCCTGGTTCGTGCCCGGCATCAAGGACGAGTTCCGCGTGCCCTGCGACGGCGCGCTCTGCGTCATGCGCACCCGCGACGGCGGGGCGACGTGGGAGCAACTTCGAGTCGGTCTGCCGCAGCAGCACGCCTATCATCTCGTCTTCCGCCACTGTCTCGATGTCAGCGCGGACGGTCGCACGCTCGCCTTCGGCAGCACCACCGGTAGTGTGTGGATCAGCGAGGATGGCGGTGATAGTTGGACGCGCCTCAGCGCCGAGCTGCCGCCGATTTACTGCCTGCGATTTGGTTTTTGACGCGTTGGGCACAATCAAAAGCTGGAAATCGGAGAAATGCGGTTCATATTGCCGACTTCTTCTCCCCAACCAACACCACCATGAAACAGAAAGCATCCGCACAATGGCAGGGTTCCCTCAAAGAAGGAGCCGGCACCCTCAGCACCGGCTCCGGCGCTCTCGTTGACAAACCTTACTCGTTCAAGACCCGTTTCGAAGGCGAGCAGGGAACCAACCCGGAAGAACTCATCGGCGCGGCCCATGCGGGCTGCTTTTCGATGGCCTTCTCGATGATCCTCGGCGGAGCCGGTTTCACTCCCGACAAGATCGAAACCACCGCCACCATTTCCCTAGAACAGAAGGACGGCGGCTTCGCGATCTCCGCCAGCCACCTCGACGTCACCGCCAGCATTCCCGGCATCGACGACGCCACCTTCCAGGACCTGGCAGGCAAGGCGAAGGCGGGTTGTCCGGTCTCGAAGCTGTTGAATGCTACGATCACGATGGACGCGAAACTGGCTTGAACGCGTGCAGCCGATTCCTGGTTCATTTCAATAACCATCACCTCCCCCGCCAGCCTATCGGATCGGCCGGCCTACAAAACACCGCTGGGACATCGGGAAGATCCTGCACCGGTTCAAAAGCGAGATTGGCGAGCACAAGTCCCGGGCCAGCTCGCTGGAGGTCAAGTGGAGTCACGCGATTTTCGAACGCGTCACCCAGAACCTGCTGCTGCTATTCGAACAGAAACCTGGCCACAGCGAAGGCCTTCCCGACGGGGCTACGACGACGCTTGCAAAACAACAGACCGGCGGGTGGGGGAATGCCATCGGCCGTAATTGTCGATCTTCCGACCCCGGAGTTCCCCACCGGAACGCGCAACGGCGCCATCATGGTGTTACTTCGATGATCGCCCGGCGGTAGCTGGTGAGTTGGGGAACACCATCGTCCTCCCCCTGGAGAATAACATGCAGCGTTCCCGGCTTTTTCACCTTCGGGACGCGAATGATGGTCGTCAGATCTTCCGGAGATGATAGGGATCCGCCGCCGATGGTGCCGGCCTCCTGATAGATCCACCAGCTCAGCCGGACTTTGTTGTTTTTATCAGGATCGCTGCTCCCTTCCGCGGAGAGTTCGATTTCTGAGCCGGATTTTGCCTGGAGCGTCATTACATTTTTCGTGGCATCGCCATTGAGGGACAGCTTGGGATGATGGTTCGCATTTTCAAACGTCTCCGCCACGCACCAATCCATGCGGGCGGCGAAGTCGTTTTGAAAGTGCTCGCGCCAACGCCAAACGGTCGCCTGATGGCTGGTGACGGTAACGCCGTTTTCGGTGGTGACCGTATCCCGGGAGTCTTTGTTTTCCGTCCAGATCGGACGGGTTTCGCCATGAGGACGGAAAGATGTGTATCGGCCGCCCCAGCCGCCGTTGGCGGGCGTCAAATTCCAGCCGAGGCCGTTGTTGATCAGGCCAAGAAACGCCGGGGTGTCGCCCTCCATGATGTAGGCGACCTTTGGATAGAGCTCGCCGAGCGGGCCGTGATTGCGGATGACGTTCGCTTCCAACCACGGATTTTCCACCATCTCGAATTTGTGCAACGGTCCGTTTTTATAGAACTTGTCGCCACTGATGCCGGTCCAGGCGGCCCGATAGTAGTCGTTCCCGCCGATGACGCCGGGACAAACGATATAGAAAAGCTTGGGGAAACTCGCGCGGATCCACGCACCGGCGTCGTCCTGGTCGGAGATGCTGTAAACCCGAATTTTCGCCACGAACTTCGCCAGTGCGGCCGCGTCGCGGGTTGCCTTTACGTCGGTGAGCGCCTGCGCCAAGGTGTTCGCGCCTCCCCACACGTTGACCCACAGCGGCCGATCATCGGCGCGATCAACCGCGGCGATCAGGAGCTTGGAACCTTCCGTGTTTTTGCCCGCGCCGACGCAGGCCATGCCATAATCGGTTTGCCCGGTCGTTGTCACCTCGCCCAGCGCCTCGACGGATGGATAACCCGGGGCGTGCTTGAGCAGATTTTCCCGAACTTTGCCATACGCGCCGGTCATCCGACGGATCAAGTCTTCGCGGGTCTCGCGCTTCATGTGGATGGACGTCGTGGCGACCAGTCCCTCGATATCGAACTCGTTTGAGTAAACCAAAAGCCTGACCAGCGACTCCTCGTCATCCGGTTCGTTCGCAATATCAGTTAGCACGAACAAGCGGGGCTTTTCTTCGGCGGCGAGGCAGAAACTCAATGTGGCTGCAAGGATCGGGATGATGACGCGATGGATATTCACGGTTGGTGTAGATACTAGAGTTCGGAGAACCGGATGGAAAAATAGATGTCACGGCCGAAGATAGCCTTTGCCTGAATCGTCGATGATCAGCACGCCATCGCCCTCACGCTTATCAAGGCGAAAGGTTCCTTGGTTGATAATGTCGCTGGCCAACACTTCAGCGGTGCCTGTGGCCGGGTTGAACCAAAACGCGTTGATTTTGGATGACGGGATGACCTTCGTATTGATCCCGATGGCCGCGGGTGCACTGAGATAGGCCATGATATAGGTGGCGTCATCATTTCCTATGGCTCCATCCCTGACGACTTGGACACGGGTCGCGACGCTCTTGCCCTGGCCGGAAAGGACCAGCGATTGATCAGGCATCCGTGTGAGGAACGGGCGCGAACCGAGCAGCGGCTTGATATGTTTGAATTGCCGCACGGCGGGGGTGTCCAGCGCGTCGGACCAGTTTTCAACGCCGGCCTTCCAGCTTCTGAGCATCCACGGCTGCGCGGTATGCGGCGTCATTTGCCATAGCGCGTTGTGACCGTAGCCATAGCCGAAGCCCCCGGCGAATACACACTGATAGAGACTTCTCCGCTGGATGAGCGGGTCCTCTGACAGGCCGACTTCATATCGATGCTCGGCCATCATCGTGGGCTTGGTTGAAGGGAGGGTAAAATCTCCGGAAACGAGTTTGGCGGCATCGAAGGCAACGGACTCCTCCTTGCTACTGGATTTGCCCTGGCTCATGTAGAAGTCCAGCCATGGGGCATTCGCGAAATATCGCGAGGTTGAGGTGCCTGAGACCGGATGGATGGTGACAAGATTGCGTCCCTCGCAGCCGGCCTTGAGTCCTGCGCCGAGTTCGCCCGCCAGGTCGGCTTCCACGAATCTGGGAGTGGATTCACCGCCGGCGCAGAGAATGACATTGGCCTGCCCCTTGTAGCGCGATCCGAGCGCGCGACCGATTTTGTTTAACTCCGGCTTTGTATAGTTGTTCATGGTGCCGGATTTTTTCCCGGCCCACATGGCGTAGAGCATCGCATACATCCCGCGGTCGGCGCATTTCCGGATGATCGCATCGCAGTATTCGAAGTACTTCGGGTTCAGCTCGGTCTTCCTTTCGCCCAGGTAGGCGGGCTCGCCGTACGCGTTCTCCTCGTCCGCCTGCGGAGCGAAGTTGAGGGCGAACATGATGACGTTGAAGCCATGGGAGGCGCGGCTGTCCAGATATCGATCAATCTCGTCCGCCTTGAGCGCGGCAAGGTTCCATGCGGTGTCGGCCAGCAGAAACACCGGCTTCTCGCTCGCGGCTTCGACGATGAATCGACGGTTCGCCGCAACTTTGAGCTCGGCGGGAGGGATGGATTTGTCCACCAGCGAACCCGCCCGGGCCGGGAGTTCGCCCGCCACGGTAACGAAAATGACAAAGAGAGTTTTCATGACGGGAAGCTAACGAACCGCTGCCGGGGATACTTTCACGTTCAACTAACTCATTCGAGGTAGGCGCCCCCCTCCTCAAACGGCCCCTAATGCTGTTAGCGAATAATCCACCTTTGGGGGCACTTCGGGATATACCATGCGGTGCACGAGCCCGTCTCTCTCAAGTTGTCTCAACTGCTGCGCCAGCATCTTCTGGGTGACGGCGGGGATTGCTTTTTCCAGTTCGGAAAACCGCTTCACTTGTCCGCCGAACAGCTGGAAAAGGATCAAAAGCTTCCATCGACCTCAAGCATTTTCAGCGTTTCCTCCACGGCATGAGCCGCCGTGACCGGAGTCCATTCCGCGACTTGGCCGACGGACTCACTTTCAGGTGGGGAGCTTACTTTTTTGTGGGTTCTTGTCATCTTGACGGTTCGTGGTTCACTAGGGCCACTATGTCCAGCCCATCCGATTCCGTCACGACACTTCCACCCATCATCCTCGACTACTTTGCCGCCGCCAATGACGGACGCATCGACGATGCCACAGCCTGTTTTGCGGAAGACGCACGCGTTCACGACGAAAGCCGGGACCACGTCGGACAGGCGGCCATCCGTGAATGGGTGGCCGACACCACACAACAATTCCAACCCAAGACCGAACTTCTGCGCGCCATCGGAAGCAACGACAGCTTTGTCGCCACCGCCAGGGTTTCCGGGAATTTCCCCGGCAGCCCGGCGGAGTTGGATTTCTGCTTCACTCTTGCGGACGAGCGGATCGCAGCCCTATCAGTCGGGTGAAAAGATCATGAGGCCATGCTTCATTCGGTGGCTTGACCGGCTCCCGCACCAGGGAACCACTCGGTGTGTTGGTCTCCCTGACGGCCGAAGTAGGTCACCCGCTGCCCACGTAAGAACGCAAAATACCCCTGCACGCCTCCGTTCATCGCGCGGATGCTGAAGTCGCGCCAGGATTGATGGTTCTGCTGGCTGTCCCGGATGTTCGCCCGCAGCGCGTCGGCGTCGAAGTCGGCGGCGACCGGGGGAAGTCCCTCAAGCGGAATCGGCGTGTCCACCGTCGCGCCATCGCCATCGTAACAGGTCTTGCGCATGGCGAGGTAATCGATGTGATAGAACTCCACGCCCGCTTCGACGAGCAGGCTGACGATCTGGGGAAATGGAAGTTCTCCGGTCAGAGTGGCGCTGGCGGCTTGATGGATGAGATTGGTATTCATGTGGATTCGGTTTCAGCCGCGAGTTAGATCCGGAGCATGCCGCGGAATCCCCTGGCACCGTAATAGGAATCCGCGCCGTTGTGATAGAAGAAAACCCGACCGTAGCGCCAATCGCCGAACAGCGCGCCGCCCAGCTTGCGGATATCCGGCGGGGTTTTCAGCCAACTGGAGGTTTTGGTGTCGAACTTCTGCAATGTCTGGAGCTCGCGGTATTGTTCTTCATCCAGCAGTTCGATACCCATGGCATTCGCAAGATCGAGAGAGCTGTTGACTGGCTTGTGCAGTTTCCGCGCATCCAGCGCCTCGCGGTCGTAACAGAGACTTCTCCGCCCCAGGGGACTTTCCGCCGAGCAATCGCAGAAGATGATTTCACCTGATTTCGAATCACGGCCGATCACGTCCGGCTCACCGCCCGTTACCTCCATTTCAAGGAGCGACCACAACTTCGCGGGATTCGCCACGAGCCTGGCCTCCACGTCCGTCCACTCGATGTTCTTGTGCCGGTGAGGATTCTTCGCAAAGCGCTCCTTCAGGGTGTCCATCACCTCGGCGCGCTGTTTGGCTGTTAGTGTTTTCTTCATGGGATTTGAATGTCGGATGGAACTCTTCTCTCAGCAGGACGGAAATACCAAGAAACCGCGGTCAGGAGAAGGAGCAGAACGGCAGGGACGATTTCTCCCAAGGCGTGCCGGTTCACCAGGTGGGAGATCAGTGCTCCCGAGGCGGTGAAGAAAAATCCCGCGTAGGCCCATTCCTTGACGATGGGAAACCGGGGGACGAGCAAGGCCACCGCGCCCAGCAGTTTCCAGGTGCCTAGGATTTTCAGGAAATACAGGGGATAACCCATGTCGAGAACCGGCTTGGCCATTTCCGGCCCGCCTATCAACTGGACGATGCCGCTGGATGTCATGCCCAATGCCAGCCAGATGGTGGCGATCCAATAGATGATCTTGTCGCGTTTTTTCATGAGGGAACTTCCATTTACTCGTAATTTGTTGTATTTCAGAGGATTCTGGCATGCTGAATGCTTGAATATCGATCATGGCTAAGGATCCGAAAAGATATATCGAACGGGCGGAGCGCGGTCTTTTTGATGCAATGGACCGCA
>JBGSOI010000185.1:0-12364 GCA_041739215.1 Akkermansiaceae bacterium | reverse complement strand
GCGGTTCTTCAGATGTCGGCGGTTGCGGTTCGGCAGGTGCCGTAGGTGTTGCCGGCTCGACGACGACTTTCTTCGCTCGCGACGGCCTGGCAGGACGGGCGGCCGGCGCCTCCTCAGGAGCGGGGACCGGCTTCGACGCCGGAGGCTCGGCGAATGGCAATTCCGGGGTGGCCGAGGCGGCGGTTTTCCGGACGACCTTTTTCGCGGGGACTTTTTTAACCGCGGCCTTTTTGGCGGCAGCTTTCTTGGCGACCGGAGCGAGGTCGGTAGCGGCGGTCTGATCCACTACTTTCTTGACGGCCCTTTTGCGGGCGGGTGGGGTGGCTCCGGCAGTGGCTGCCGGAGTTTGCGGAAGGGTGTCCTGATCGTTGTTATTGCTCATCCGGAATCAATTGAAGGAAAGTGGAAATGGGTGGTCGAAGTGGCTCATGACGCGAGCTGGTCGAGGATTTCATCGGCCACTTCAAAATTGGTGAAGACGTTCAAGGTGTCGGGATAGTCGTCAAGCAGGTCATGCAGCTTGAGGACTTGGCGGGCGATCACGGGATCGCTGACGACACATGGGGTTTGAGGAATGGAAACGAGTTTTTCCGACACCAGCTTCAGGCCGGTGTGGCGGAGGGTGTTGGCGACGGTGCCAAGCTCGTTCGCGGCGGTTAGAACGAGATGTTCCTCGGCATCGCTTTGCACGTCGTCGGCACCGGCCTCAATGGCGGCATCCATGATGACATCATCGGGAATGTCGGCGGCGTTGATCCGGATTTCCCCCTTGCGGTCGAACTGATAGGAAACGCTGCCGGGCGTGGCGACGCTGCCACCGTTTTTCGAAAAAATCAGGCGGATATCGGCGGCGACGCGGTTGAGGTTGTCTGTGGCCATTTCGATGATGAAAGCAATGCCGGCGGGGCCGTAGCCTTCGTAGGAAATTTCCTGGATCATTTCGCCGCCGAGTTCGCCCGTGCCTTTCTTGATGGCGCGATCGATATTGTCCTTGGGCATGGAAACGGCCTTGGCGTTGTCGATGGCGGTGCGAAGCCGGGCGTTGGCCGCCGGGCCTCCGCCTCCGGCGCGGGCGGCGAGGGCGATTTCATGCGCGCACTTGCTGAAGACCCGGCCCTTGATGGCATCGACTCTGGCTTTGATATGTTTGACCTTGGACCACTTGTTGTGACCGGCCATGAGGAAATGGAAATAGGGGTTGGGGTGAGGCAGAGGCCGCGGATCGGTGAGTGCAATCACTCGCAGGTCCGCGGGACAGGAAGGGAAGTAACGATCCTGCGGGTTAACCGGTCGGTTTGCTTGATAAAGCTTCCAAGGCCGGGCAGGGCAGGCGGGCGTTAACCCAAGTGGAGGTCTGGAAATGCGACGCGAAACACCGCTCCGTCGTTCCAATGGGCGGAGACTGCGGTAGCTCCGGCCACTTGGCAAATCAAATTTTCGGGGAGGTTCCGGGCAAATGACCCCGGGGCCGGACGGTCCGCGGGTGGATATTGTCGGTTGCCGAACGCGGCGCGGGATGCCAGACTTCCGTCGTGAAATTCAGTCGCACATGTCTGTTAGGAGCTCTCGCCGCGCTGGTGCTGCCGCTCGCGGCCCAGGATGACAATGCCCAAGGCAAGGGGGATATCCCCAAGGACCTCCTGGATGATCCGCATGTGCGGGAAGAGTTGGCGGTGAACGAGTTCACCGCGCCGTCGATTTCGAAACTGTTCGACACCCTGCAATTCCTGATGCCCCTGCCGATCGCGGATGTCGCCCGCAAGATGCCGGCGCGGATGCCGCAGGATCGTGCGGATCTGGCGATCGAGCTAGGATTTCTAATCGCTGATGGATTCCTGGTAGTGCAGGCGGAGCAATTGGAAGGGATCGAGGATCTCGCCAAGGATCTGACCCGCTATGGAAAAGCGCTGGGCGCGGGCGACCGGGTGAACCGGCATGCCGCGAGCTTGTTAGAGAACGCGAAGAACAAGAATGTCGAGCAGATGAAAAAGGAGTTGTCGGCGACCCAGCGTGATGTGGAGGCGGAACTCGTTTCCTTGCGCGACGCCGACCTCGCGCACTTGATTTCGCTAGGCGGATGGATCCGCGCGCTTGAAGTTTCCACCGTGGCCGTGGACAAACAGTTCAGCGTCGAGCGTGCCCGCAAGGTGATGCGCGAGGACATCGCGGACTATTACACCGAGTCCGTGGCCGGGCTGGAGCCACGGATTTCCGAGCGCCCCAACTATCTTGCGATGCGTGATGTCCTCGCCGGGCTGCGCACGGAAATGACGCTCGAAGACGGCAAGAACCCGACTCCGGAGATGATGGCTGAAATCCGCAAGCAAGCGGCGAAACTGGTGGAACTCGCTTTGCAACGCCAACAATGACCGGCCTATCAGACAAGCGGGCCGCCGTCCTGGGGCTCGGCATCATCGGCTCGCGTGCTTGTTCGCGGCTGTTGGATGCAGGCTGGCAGGTCACTTGTTGGAACCGCACTCCGAAAGGCGTTGCTGGGGAAATGCCGACACCGGAGACCGCAATCGATGGCGCGCCCGTCATCTCGATCTATCTGAAGGATGCCCCTGCGGTCCGCGGGATCGTCTCTCAACTTGAGGGTTTCCTCAAACCCGGACAGATCGTCTTGAATCATGCGACCGTCGATTTGGAAACGACGCAGTGGCTGAATGAAATCTGTATTTCCCGTGGCTGCCGGTTTCTGGACACGCCGTTCACCGGCAGCAAGGTCGCGTCGGCTAACGGACAGTTGTTATACTACACCGGCGGCGATCCCGGCCTCTCCCGGGAATTGGAACCCTATCTGAACATCACCAGTCGCGGGCAACTGTATTGCGGCCCGGTCGGTGCCGCGACGGTTGTAAAGCTTGCCACCAATCTCATCTCCGCCTGCACCGTGCAAGCGCTGGCCGAGTCGCTCGCGATCGCCACCCGTCACGGGGTCGCCGCCGATTGTTTGATCAAGGCGGTTTCCGAAAATGCCAGTGCGTCGGTCCTCGCGGGTATGAAGTTGCCGATGATGGCTGCGGGAAATTACGAGACGCATTTTTCGCTCTCCAACATGGGAAAAGACAGCCGCTACATGCTCGCCCTGGCGGAAGCCGTGGGTTTGGAAACACCCGCGATCGCGGCCGTTTCGAAACACATGGAAGAGCTGAGTGCCGAGGGGCTGGGAGATATGGATTTCTCGGTCGTGGCAAAACCCTATTTGCAACCGGAATGAAGGAGGTCCGTCGGATCGATCTCGGGACCCCGGCCCTGCTGGAATTCCGCGGGCCGGATGCGGTTAGGTTTCTCAATGGCCAGATCACCCAGGACGTGCGCCGGGTGGCGGGTGGCAGGATCTCGTTGCCTTCGTGTGTCACAGACGCCAAAGGGAAATTGCAGTTCCGGGTGACCATTACGGAATTCTCTAACGGCGAACTGTGGGTCGAGGGCCCCGCCGATCGCGTTGAAGACATCGAAGCGCGGTTGACCCGATATCTCATCGCTGACGACGTGGAGGTGACGGATCTAACGAAAGCTTACACGCTGAGCCATTTCATGGAGCTGTTGCCGGATTCGCCGCCGGGAGTGATCGCCCGTGAGTCCAACCGTTACGGGTCCGCCGGAACCGACTGGTGGATTCCCGCCGGCCAGGCAGTTGATTTTCCATTGCTGGCAGGTGACGAACTGGAGGCACTGCGGATTGCAAATGGCATTCCCGCATGGGGTCGCGAATTGGTGGAAGGGATCCTCCCGCCGGAAGCGCTGTTGGAGAAAACCGACATTTCCTATAACAAGGGCTGCTATGTCGGCCAGGAAGTGATTTCCCGGATCAAGTCCGCGGGAAAGGTGAACAAGCTGCTCACCCGATTCATTTTCGACGCGCAAGCGCCCGTGGTTCCGGGACCGTTGGAGTCCGGCGGCGAGGTGACCAGTGTTTCCCCGCTTGCTGCCCGCGGCGTTCGCCACGCCCTCGGGTATGTGAAACGGGGTGCCAGCGAGCTGGTGTACCGGGCGGCTGACGGCACACTCTGGCCCGTTAGAGTGGCGTGACGGTTTTGTCCTTTGCCAGCCGCTGATTTCGCGGGATTCTCGCGGCAATGGTTTTCGATTGGGTGATCCTGGCAAGCGGAGTGGCGAACATCTCGCCGCTGTTCGCGCTGCTGACCCTCGTATTGGTGCTCGCCGTGCTGGTTTCGCTGGTCCTCGTGAAGTTCAAGCAGAGTTTGTTAGTCGGGTATTTGTTGAGCGGTGTCCTGATCGGCAATGTCGGCCTCCTGTGGGTGACAGGCTTGGACAAAGGCGATCCCGTGATCACGAATTTCGCCGAGATCGGCGTGATCCTGCTGATGTTCACGTTGGGAATTGAGTTCTCGCTGAGCGAGTTCAAACACCTGTGGCGCACCGCGCTGATCGGTGGCGGGCTGCAGGTAGGCATCACCGCCGTGATTGTCGGATTGCTGGCCTCGGCCATGGGATTTCCCTCGGCCGACAGCATCGTGCTCGGCGTCGCTGTCGCGTTGAGTTCAACCGCGGTGGCGATGATGTCGTTCCAGGATCTGGGCCAACAGAACAATCCCGGTGCCCGCGCGAGCTTGGGAATCGCCTTGTTTCAGGACATCCTGGTGATCGTTTTTTTCCTGGTGATGCCCGCGCTCTACGGCCAGGGCGAGGGGGCCGCGGCCGGACAAATCGGTGTCGCCTTGCTCAAGGGCGGACTATTCCTCGCCGGTGCGTGGTTGTTAGGTCGCTATGGTTTGACTCCGCTGCTGCATGCTGTCGCACGCACCCGCAGCCGCGAGCTGTTCACACTGACGGTCATCGGCCTCTGCGCGGGGGTCGCCTTCGCCGGGGGCGCGTTGAATCTGTCGCTCGCGCTCGGTGCCTTTGCGGCGGGATTGGTGGTGAGCGAATCGATCTACAGCCACCGGATCCTATCGGATATCCTGCCGTTCAAGGATCTGTTCCTCGCGATTTTCTTCATCTCGGTGGGGCTTCTCATCGACCTGTCGGTGATCGCCTCGGATTGGGGGCGGGTGTTGTTAGGCAGCATGATGATTCTCATGGTGAAGAGCGTGATCGTTTTTGCCGTCCTCAAGTGGATCAAACTGCCCGGTCGTCCGGCATTGCTGGCGGCGGGCAGTCTTGCCAGCACCGGGGAATTCTCGCTGGTCCTGATCGGCAAGGCGGGCGGCTATCGGCCATTTGATCCGAGCCTGGAGCAAATGTTCCTCGTCTGTACCGCTGTGACGATGGCCGCCGTGCCATCGATGATGCGGGGTGCCGGCCCGTTGGGAAAATGGCTGGAGCGAAAGGGGGTTTTCGGTGCCCACAAGCTCGTGCCGGAGATCATGACCCCGGTGAAGGCGATCAAAGGGATTTCAGACCACGCGATCATCTGCGGCTATGGTCCGGTCGGCCGCGCCCTCAACGAGGCGCTCAAGCGTTGCGGAGTGAACACCCTGGTCATGGAATTGAACTCCGACACCGTTAGAGCATTGAAACGCGAAGGCCAGCCGGTTCTTTTCGCCGATGCCACCCACTCCGAAGCACTCGATCTGGCGGGCATCGAGCGGGCGCGGTTGGTCGCATTCACTTTTCCTTCCATCATTGCGACCTGCGTCGCCGTCCCTCTCGTTAGAGAGCGGAATGCCGGCATCTTTATTTTCGGTAGGGCGAAATTCTCCGGGGAGGTGAAAATTCTGAGGGAACTGGGAGTCCAGGTCATCCACGACGAACGCGAAAGCGCCGTGGCCATGGTGCGCGCCGCGATCTCCTCATACGAAAGACCCGACATCGACCCAGAGGAAATCGTCGGTGATACGATGGAGGAAGCTTGATTGGCTCTTCCCTTCGCGATGGCCCAATAAGCTCGTCCAGGTATCATCCGCATCCTCCCGATGCGAATGGGTCTCGTTTTTGCCCGATGAAACCACGCCGGCTGCGGTGATTTCCTTGTGCCGGCCTTGGGATTGGAAGAACTTCCAGCTTGATCACGTATTCGTTTATCGTGAAATCCTTCACTGTTACCGGATGACACCTACACTGAAGATCCCGACCCCGTTGATATATTTTATCGGACATGACATCTAAAATCCGCAGAATCCCTTCGCAAGGCCGGATAGCGATGATACATCCGTTTCTCCTGCTGCCGGTGATGCTGGTTCAATTCACGAAAGGTGATGACCGCATCGAGTTCAACCGTGACATCCGGCCTATTCTCACCAAACACTGCACTGCCTGCCATGGCGGCGTGAAGGAAGCGGGGGAAGTCTCGTTCATCTATCGGGAAAAGGCGATTGCACCCGGCGAGTCCGGAAAAACTCCGATCGTCCCCGGCAAGCCCGCCGATTCGGAAATGCTGCACCGGCTTCGCAGCACCGATGCCGACGAGGTGATGCCAAAGCCGAAACACGGCCCGCCATTGCCAGCGGAGGAAATCGCGTTGATCGAACGCTGGATAGCCCAAGGCGCGGAATGGCAGAACCACTGGGCATTCGTTCAGCCGAAGGAAACCAAGGTGGCTGCCGTTTCCAACGAGAAATGGCCCGCCGCGCCGCTGGATCGTTTCATTCTGCAACGCCTCGACCGCGAGAATATCCAACCCTCGCCGGAAGCACCTCCCGCCGAATGGCTGCGCCGGGTTTACTTCGATCTAACCGGGATGCCGCCATTCCCGGAGGAACTCACCGCCTATCAGAATCAGCTCGCTGAAGATCCAGCCCGGGCCCGCGCCGCGGTGGTGGACCGCTTGCTGGCATCGCCCCGTTTCGGTGAACGCTGGGCCACCGTCTGGCTGGATCTGGCACGCTACTCGGACACCTATGGATTTGAAAAAGATCCCCACCGGGACATCTGGCCGTTCCGAGATTGGGTGATCCGCGCGCTGAATGCGGACATGCCGTACGACCAATTCACCATCGAACAGCTCGCGGGGGATCTGCTCCCCGACGCTACCGCGGAGCAGCGTCTCGCCACCGCATTCCATCGCAATACCCAGACGAACAACGAGGACGGGACGGACGATGAGGAGTTCCGAGTCGCCGCTGTCATCGACAGGGCCACCACCACTTGGACTACCTGGCAGGCGACCACCTTCGGGTGCGTGCAATGCCACTCGCATCCCTATGACCCCATCGAGCACGACGAGTTCTACAAGTTCATCGCATTCTTCAACAGCACCGAAGACCACGATCAGAAGGACGATTTCCCGCGCATGAAGGTCCCCGCAGACCCTGCGAAACTGGCGGAAGCCTCGGGCTTGGAAATCAACTTGCGAATCCTCCGCGAGCAGCTCAACAACGCCGGTCTCAATCTGGCCGAATCCAGCAATGACTGGCAGCCATTCGTCCCGGACGTTCTAACGCCGAGTCATGGCAAGCTTGCGGTTTCCGCCGATGGAGGCATCCGCAGCGAGGGCACCCTGCCGGTCGGCAACAAGCACACGGTGAGCGGTCCGGCCGCCGCGTTCAGGGCGTTACGACTCGGGATTCTACCCGATAGCGACGATCCGAAGAAATGGCCGGAACGCGGTTCGCTGGTTTCCGAACTGAAGGTGAGCCTCATCGATTCCGCCGGCGCCCGCACGCCCGTCGTGATGAAGGAGGTTTTTGCAGATCGCCTCGGCGGACCCAAAGAACCGTCGGCGAATGGAAATGTCGGCGGTTTCCCCAAGCTCGAAGGCCCGCGGTGGTTCGTGTTTGTTCCTGAGAATCCGGTCGATCCCGCGCCGGTCACGAGGCTGGAGATTGTGATGGTCCAGAAAGACGAGACGGGTGGGAAACAAGCCACCCCGGTGCGCCGATTCACTCTCGGAATCTCTAACCGCCCCGAATGGACGGCTCTGGTCAATGACCCGCAGCGCCTCGCCATTTGGAAATCGCGCGATGAGATGAGCAGACAATACATGGCTTTCGAAGGCATCATGGTTCCGATCATGGTGGAGGGCTCCACCCGCGAGACCCGGGTTTTCGCCCGAGGCAACCGGCTCTCCAAGGAAGACTTGGTGACGCCCGGCGTGCCGGTATTGTTAGGAGGAGACGTGGCGAAGGAAGGCATGACCCGGCTCGACATGGCGCGCTGGGTTGCCAGCCGGGAAAATCCGCTCACCGCCCGGGTCATGGTCAATCGTCTGTGGGGCGAACTCTTCGGCTCCGGCATCGTTCTGACCGCAGAGGACTTCGGAACCTCCGGAACGCCGCCGAGCCATCCCGAACTGTTGGATCACCTCGCGTTGCGATTCCAAAACGACTTCAAGTGGTCCATCAAATCCATGCTCCGGGAGATGGTTCTTTCCTCGACCTATCGCCAAACCCATCGCGTATCGCAGGCGCTTGCCGAAAAGGATCCGACCAACCGGCTGCTGAGCCGCGGCCCGCGTAACCGGTTGTCCGCCGAGATGATGCGCGACCAGGCGCTCGCCGCTGCCGGATTGCTGTCGCCCAAAATGTACGGACCGCCCGTGTTTCCGCCGCAACCCGCAGGCGTGTGGAACTCGGTTTACAGCGGGGCGAAGTGGCAGGAATCCCAGGGCGAGGATCGCTACCGCCGGGGAGTTTATACCTATAACAAACGGACCAGCGGCTATCCCGGCCTGCTGACCTTCGACGCGCCGAGCCGTGATCTTTGCAGCGCCCGCCGGTTGGTCAGCAACACGCCGTTGCAAGCCCTCGTCACCCTCAACGATCCGGCCTACTTCGAGGCCGCGGTGGGCTTGGCAAAGCGCATGGCCGCCCATTCCGCCGATCTTCGCGAACAACTCGCGTATGGCTTCCTCCTCGCGACCCAACAGAGCGCGACACCCGGCGTGATCGATGAACTGCTATCTCTAACCCAATCCGCCGCGGCCGACTATCAGGAATCGCCCGCCGAGTCGGCCAAGATCGCGGATAATCCCGCCGCCTCCGCACTCGTGCTCACCGCGAACACGATCCTCAACCTCGATTCAGCCCTCACCCGATGAAACCCGAACACTTCGCCCGGCTCCAGCACACGCAGTTGGAACACCTGACACGCCGCCATTTCCTTTCGAAATGCAGCACCGGGCTCGGTGCGATGTGGCTCGCGGGAGCTGCCGGCCGCGCTTGGGGCGCTTCTGGTGCCTTGCAGAAAGATCCCGCCAATCCGCTGGCCCCCGCGATGTCGCAATTCGCCGCGAAGGCGAAGCGGGTCATTTACCTGCACATGGCCGGGGCTCCATCGCAGCACGAACTGTTCGATTACAAACCGGAGTTGCAAAAGCTCAATGGCAAGGACTGTCCGAAGGAGTTTCTCGAAGGCAAGCAGTTCGCCTTCATCCAGGGCGTGCCGAAAATGTTAGGACCACAGTTCGAGTTCAAGCAACACGGCCAATCGGGCGCATGGATTTCCGATCGCCTGCCGCATTTTTCCTCCGTGGCCGACGAAGTGTGTTTCATCAAGTCGATGCACACCGATCAGTTCAACCATGGTCCCGCCCAGTTGCTGGTCCACACCGGTACGCAGAATCTCGGCGCGCCATCGATCGGCGCGTGGGCGACTTACGGGCTCGGCTCGGAAAACCAGAATCTGCCCGGCTTCATCGTCCTCACCTCTGGCGGAAACAATCCCGACGCGGGCAAAAGCGTCTGGGGCGCGGGCTACCTGCCATCCGTCTATCAGGGCGTGCAGTGCCGCTCGCAAGGGGAGCCAGTGCTCTATCTGGATAACCCTCCCGGAGTTTCCCGAGGCCTGCGCCGCCGCTCGCTCGACACTCTCGACCGGTTGAACCAACAGATTTCCGCAGATGTCGGCGATCCGGAAACGATCACCCGCATCGCTCAATATGAGATGGCGTATCGCATGCAGATGAGCGCCACCGACGCCTTCGATCTCAAGCAGGAGAGTGAATCCACCCACCAGCTCTACGGCACCCAGCCCGGCAGGGAATCCTTCGCCAACAACTGCCTGTTAGCCCGGCGGCTCGCCGAGCGGGGCGTGCGCTACATCCAGCTATTCCACTGGGGTTGGGACTCACACGGCACTTCCGCGAGCGAAGCGCTCAACGAAGGTTTCACCGACCGCTGCAAGGAAGTGGACCAGCCGATGACCGCCCTTCTCAAGGATCTCAAACAACGCGGCCTGTTGGAAGAGACCCTCGTCGTCTGGGGCGGCGAATTCGGTCGCACACCGATGCAGGAAAACCGCGGCGGCACCGAAATGAAATTCATCGGCCGCGACCACAACCCCGGAGCCTTCACGATCTGGATGGCCGGCGGCGGCGTGAAGCCTGGCGTTTCCTACGGCGAAACCGACCCGATCGGCTACGAAGCAGTTAACGACAAGGTTTCCGTTCACGACCTTCACGCGACGATGCTGCAACTGTTGGGATTTGACCACGAAAAGCTGACCTATCCTGCGCAGGGGGTACCGCAACGCCTCACGAACATCACCAAGCCCGGGAGCAAGGTCGTCAAAGGCATCCTTGCGTGAAGCAGAAGAGGCTGAGGAGAAATCGTTTCTAGCCGATTTGCTTGCCCATGCCAAAAGGCTCGGGAAAGCAGAGACGAAAATCTACGGCTTTGTTTGCCACGTCCCTGCCCAAGATGCACCGGCGGAAAACCAGAAAATCAAATCGAGGTGTTGTACAAGCCGCGCCGGCGGAGTTGCCCTTGCAAGTCGTTGAAATCGTTGGCGGAACGGGAGGGATTTGAACCCTCGGTACGGTTACCCGTACGTTCCCTTAGCAAGGGAGTGCTTTCGACCACTCAGCCACCGTTCCGTGATGCGGGTCGGGAGGTTTGAAACATAGGGAAACGGGCACGTCAACCCTTGGACGTTGGAAACCTTCAGGAAATTGAAATTCGCCGGTTTCAGTCGGTGAAAGGGTGCGGTTCCTTTTCCGCGGTCTCTTCTTGGACGGGTGATTCTGCTGGTGCTTCAACAGCGGCTTCGACGGGAACTTCAGTTGGAACTGCGGCAGGCGCTTCGACGCTTGCTTCGATAGCGACGGGTGCATCGGAATTTTCCATGGATGCAGGTTCTTCGATGACAACAGGCTCGGGGGCTGGGGCTTCCGCGGCGACCGCTTCAGTCGCTTCTGATTGGGGTTCCTCTGTCACCGCCTCGGTGGGAGACGAATCCAAGGCCGGGGAAAAGACTGCTCTTGCCGCCGCGACAGCAACTTCACCTGCAGTGGCTTCGGGCTTGGGCTTCTTGGACTTCTTTTTCTTCTTCTTTTTCGGCTCGGTGCCGGGCTCCGTGGCGTTCGCTTCGCGGGCATCCTGAACGACGAGGGTGTCGTCGGTGTAGAGCAGGATGTGGCCTTGATGGAGCAGCCAGAAAAGGTCGGCCGCGTATTCGGCGGGCGGCGCGGTGCTGCCCTCGGGCAGGACGGATTTCCAGAGTCCTTCGAGTTTCGCCGGGGTGTTCTCGCGGATCCAGGCGACCATCTGGCCGGGGCGCTCGGCAAGAATCGCATTGAGCGGCAGCGGATGCGGGCGGGCGGGACCGGTGTGGAGTTTCCCTTGGCGTTTGAAGACAGGCAGATGCTCGGCTTCGACGGCCCGGCAAACCGCCGGGATCAGGATCGCGGGATGGTTGCGGGCATGGGTGCCGGCGATTTTCAGCGATACCAGCAACGAAGGTGATAGATTTTTCGCCGGGATGGCCCCGGACACGTCGGCCGTGCGGGTTTCCTCGAAAGCCTTGTCGAAACAACGGGCACCCACCGCGCGCTCGGCTTCGGCGCGATCGTCCATCCAGGCATCGTCGCCCTCGCCCTTGATCCGCCAGCGGGTCTTTTTCCTGGTCGTTTCCAACCACGCGTTGACGGCCTCCTCACCGCGCTCGGTGCGGACCTTCGCCGAATAAACCTCGAACGGCATTCTCGCAAAACGCTCGCGATGCAGGCGGCGCAGGTTCGTCTGATAGGAGTGGAAATTGACCGGACCTAACCATTCGCCGGAAATTCCGCAGCGGGCGATCGCCTGAAAATTTCCGGTCGGTGGATCGACGTCGATGGTCTCTTCTTCAATCAATTCATGGCGCAGCTCGGAGTTCCATAAATGACGAATAGCTTCCTCGCGGGTGAGGAAAACCGATTCCTCGAGCTTGCCGCGGATCAGCGGCGCGTGCGGTTCGGGAGCTTCGAAAATCGCCCGGCAGCGGGATTTTTCCGCAAGCAGGATTTTGGCGACATCGAATAACGGATAGACCCGGGCTACCTGATGGACTTCCTTGCCGATGAGATGGACCGCCTGCGGATCCGGCGCGACCGTGGCGCGGACTCCTTCCTCCGGTCCCACTTCCACCTGTTGGGGCGGGCCGTTGCGGCGATCATCATAGTTGCCGCCGCGGCCTTGCGAAGGCCTGCGGTCGCCGCCATCGCGCGAACCACCGCCACGCGGACCGCGGTCGCGGTCAT
>JBGSOI010000160.1:0-8627 GCA_041739215.1 Akkermansiaceae bacterium | reverse complement strand
CGGACGTTGAACTGGCTTTCCTGCCCCGGTGGCGCGGGCTCGGCACCGATCCGGCCGGCGGGCGACTGCGCGTTCTGCTCCTTGATCGCGTTGGAAATATCCGTCGGCGTGATGCCGAGCGAGGCGAGTTTCTCGGGATCGAGCCAGATGCGCATCGAGTAATCCTGCGCGGTGAAGTTCTTCACGTCACCCACGCCGCGGACGCGCTTGATCTGGTCCACGAGATTGATGTCGGCGTAATTTCCCAGAAAGACTCCGTCATAGGTGCCCTTCGGCGATGAGATGCCGACAGCTAGCAGAATATCAGGACTGGAACGGTTGGTGATGACGCCCTCGCGCTTCACCGCATCCGGGAGCTGGGCTTCCGCCTGGCCCACGCGGTTCTGCGTGTTGACCTGCATGATGTCCACATCGGTGCCGACGTCGAAGGTGACGTTGAGCGTCATCTTGCCGTCATTGGCGCTGTAAGACTGCATGTAAAGCAGTTTGTCCACGCCATTGACCTTGGACTCGATTGGGGTTGCCACGGATTCCATGACCGCCTCGGCGGCGGCACCGCGGTAGGTGGAGGTCACCTGGATCAGCGTGGGGCTGACGTTCGGGTATTCCGAAATCGGCAGTCTTGATAGAGAAATGAGACCGACGATGCAGGTGACGATCGAGATGACCATCGCCACGATCGGCCGCCGGATGAAAAATTCAGCCATGTTCGGTTATTTCTCGGAAGGTTTCTCCGTACTGGCGGTAGCGGCTTTCGTGGGAGTCACCGGCATGCCTTCGCGGACTTTCTGCAGGCCCTCGACGACGATTCGCTCACCGAGTTTGAGGCCCTCGCGGATGACGATGTTGGAATCGTTCAACTCCCCGACCGTGACCGGGCGCTGGCTGGCGGTGTTCTCCGGTGTGACGATCCAAACGAAGGTCTTTCCCTGCAGCTCGACGACCGCCCGCTGCGGGACTTCGATGCTGTCCTTGAGCGTGCCCAGATCGACGCGAACCCGGGCAAACATTCCGGGGCGAAGGAGTTTTTCCTTGTTAGGAAACTCGGCGCGGACGCGCAAGGTGCCGGTTTTCACATCCACCGCACGGTCAATGAAGACGAAGCGGCCCTGGTCGGGATGCTCCTCCCCGTCGGCCAGCATCAAGGTGAGTGGCAAGGTGGCGACGTCCCGGCCGATCGAACGGCTCTTCGCCTCGGCCTTGATATATTCCACCTCGCTGACATTGCTGTAAAACCAGATGGGATCGAGGGTCGAGATGGTGGCTAACAAGGTAGGTTCCCCCTTGCCGACCAACTCGCCGATAGAAACCTGGTGGGCTCCGATGAGCCCTGTGATGGGAGCCTTCACAACACAGTAACCAAGATCCAGCTGCGCGGACTCGACCCGGGCCTTGGCCGTGATCACTCCGGCCTCGCCGACATCCACTGCGGCCACCGCGTTGTCGAGGTCCTGTTGGGGAATCGCCCGCCGCTGGGCCAGCGGCGTGAGCCGGTCCACGTCTTTCTGATATTTGTTAAGAGCGGCCTTGGCCTCGCCCAGAGCACCGTTGGCTGCGGCGAGTCGTTCGAGAAACGGCTTCTGATCAAGTTCGAACAACACCTGCCCTTGTTCCACTTGCTCGCCTTCCTTGAAAGGCATCTTGTCCACGAATCCCTCCACCCGCGCGCGGACTTCGACATTTTGCGGGGAGTCGAGCTGACCGATGAGCGTTGTGGTAAGCCGGACTTCCGACGGGACGATTTCCATGATTTCGACCATCGGCGGCGGCGGCGCGACGACCTCAGGTTTCTCACAGGCGCAGAGGCAGAGGCTTGCCAGCAAGGCGGCCGGAAAACGCGCGGTGGCGATTCGTCCGGAACCGCGGGAGGATGTGACGGAACTGGTTTTCAAAATTGACGTTTCGCTCGGTTAGGATGTTTCGGAAAATCCCGCTTCGGTCGCTCTAGCAGCAGGATCCGAGGGGCGGCGCGCGATCGGGTGACGGAAGACAACGGACCCTCTTCTGACTAGAGATCGGGCTCCCGGGTGTCAACTAAGACCTTTGTCCCATGGGCCTCGGAACCACTGCCGGGAAGAAACCGCTTGATGCCACGCAAGCATCACTCAGCATCGCAATCGTCCGAAGATCGTGATGGGGTCGCCGGATGTCAGCGAATTGATTCACCACCCGATGTTCAAGCTCCTGCTGCTGCTCTTCTTCCTCGTTTCCGCCTGCGTCGCGATCCACGGGGCGGGGATGATCTTCGGCTTGCGCTGGCTCGGTCGCACCGTGCCCCAGCATGGACATCATTTCAGCCTGCCGACGACATTCTGGATTCTGATCCGGGTGGTGTATGGGTTGTTGGTGCTTCACATCCTCCAAATCATCGTGTGGGCGCTCTGTTATCAATGGAGCGGGTGTTTTGCGGACTTCCCCACCGCATTCTACTATTCCACCACTTGTTATTCCACCGTGGGCTTCGGCGACGTGAATCCCCCCGGAAACTGGCGCATTCTCGGAGCGGTCGAGGCCGTCACCGGAATCCTGATGTTCGGTTGGAGCACCGGGGTGTTGTTTGCCGTGGTCAACCACTTGCAAAGTCGCTTCAAGGAGCCCGACAAACGGCACCCTCCAGCCACCCCCACCCCTCCGCCGTGAACGAGCAAAAGGTCACTGTCAGCCGGCAGACGTTCCGGCGTCTTCTGAAGGGCATCGCGAATTTCCTGAAATCGTCCGTCGGCGGCAAGGCGCGCCTGATGCTGGCGGCACTGCTGGTCCTGATGCTCGGGATCAACGCCATGAACGTCGCTAACAGCTTCGTCGGCCGCTATTTCATGTCCGCCATCGAAAGCCGGGACACCGCCGGCTTCGTGCGCTTCGCCTGGCTCTATGTCGCCGTCTTCGCCGGGTCCACGCTCACCGGCGTGCTGTTCCGCTTCACCGAGGAACGCCTCGGCCTGCTCTGGCGGGAATGGCTCACCCGCCGCATCACCGGAATCTACATCGACCGCCGGCTCTATCTTCACCACGATGGCGAGGAGGCCCTCAGCAACCCGGACCAGCGCATGACCGAGGACGTCAAACAACTGACCACCACCACCCTTTCCTTCATCCTCATGATCCTCAACGGAACCCTCACCGTGCTCTCGTTCTCGGGTGTTTTGTGGGCGATCAGCCCGAAACTCTTCCTGATCGCCGTGGTCTACGCGCTCGCCGGTTCCGGGCTGGCCATCTGGCTCGGGCGGCCGCTCATCCGGCTGAACTACCGCCAATCCGACTTCGAGGCGAACTTCCGGTCGGAGCTGATCCACACCCGTGACGCGGGCGGGGAAATCGTCGCCTCGGGCACCGAAACCGGCGTCAAGGGACGCCTCAACTCGCACATCGACGGGCTGGTCTCCAACCTCCGCAACATCATGGCCGTGAACCGCAACCTCAGCTTCTTCACGAGCGGCTACAACTATCTCATCCAGCTCATTCCCGTGCTCATCGTCGCGCCGCTGTTCATGCAGCGGCAGGTCGAGTTCGGGGTCATCGGCCAGTCCGCGATGGCCTTCGCCACCTTGTTAGGGGCGTTCTCGCTGGTCATCACCCAGTTCCAGGCCATCTCGTCCTACGCTTCGGTGATCGCCCGCCTCGGCGAGTTCGTTGACGCCGCGGAAGGCGGCCGGACCCACAATATTTCCGACGGAAGCCCCAGCCCATGAAATCGGACCCATCCCGGGGCACCGACAGCCTCATCGTGATCAACTGCGGCAGCTCGTCGTTGAAATTCGCCGTGTTTTCCGTGGCTGATGAAACCGTCCTCGTGAAAGGGCTCGCCGAGCGGCTTGGAAGTCCGGATGCCGTGCTCAAAGTCGAACGGAATGGAGAAACTAGCTGCATCCCCATTCCTTCGGCCTCCCATCACGACGCCTTGCAGGCGGCCATCGCGAGTATGACCGGACTGAATCCCCGCGGCATCGGACATCGGGTCGTACATGGCGGTGAGGAATTCACCGGATCGGTGGTGATCGATGAGAATGTCACGGCGGCCGTCGATCGCTGCTGCAGTTTGGCCCCGCTCCACAATCCCGCCAACCTGATCGGCATGACGACCGCTCGCGAACTTTTCCCGGATCTCCCGCAGGTGGCGGTCTTCGACACCGCTTTCCATCAGACCCTACCGCCCAAGGCATTTCTCTACGCCATTCCTTACGATTATTACGAAAAACTCAAGGTTCGCCGCTACGGGTTCCACGGCACCAGTCATCACTATGTTTCGACCGAAGCGGCCGGATTGTTAGGAAAGCCTGTGGCGAGCCTCATCACCATGCACCTGGGCAACGGCTGCAGCGCCTGTGCGATCAAGGACGGTCGCAGCGTGGACTCCACCATGGGATTCACTCCCGGCGAAGGCCTCGTCATGGGAACCCGCAGTGGCGACGTGGATCCCGCACTCCATCAGTTTCTTCAGGATCAAACGGGAATGCGCTTGAGCGAGATCACCGCGATGCTGAACTCCCGCAGCGGACTGCTGGGACTATCAGGCCTCAGCAATGACATGAGGACGCTCTCCGAGGCAGCGCGCAAGGGCCACGAGCGGGCACGGCTGGCCATCGAGGTTTTCTGTTACAGGCTCGCGAAATCCGTCTGCGGCCTGACGGCCGCGCTCGATACGCTCGACGCGCTGGTTTTCACCGGCGGCATCGGCGAGAATTCCGCCGAGGTCCGCGCTCTAACCACCGCCCGCCTGAAGATTCTCGGAGTCGACCTCGACGCCGCGAATAATGCAAGCCACGGCCGGACGAGTGGTGGTAGGATCAGTTCATCGGACAGCCACATTCCTTGTCTCGTGATCCCCACCAATGAGGAACTGATGATTGCCCGAGAGACGCTGCGCCTGATTTCCTAACACGACCACCTGCCATGAAACACACCTTCTTTCTAGCAGCCCAGGGGACCGGCGTCGGCCTCACCTCGGTCTGCCTCGGGGTCGTCCGCGCGCTCGACCGCCGCGGGATCCGCGTGGGGTTTTGCAAACCGATCACCCAGAACCACCCGGCCGCCGGCGACGTCGATTCATCCGCCCTCTTCATCCAAACGACGATGGGCAAAACTCCGCCGGAATCGATCCCGATCCAGCAGGCGGACGATCATGTCCGCGAGGAGCACATTGGCGACCTGATGGAACGCGTGGTCGGGAAAATCAGCGAGGCCGGCAAGGACGCCGACGTCGTGATTGTGGAAGGCCTGCTCCCCTCGGAGGGAGGGACATTCCACAACCGGTTGAACCGCCTCATGGCCAGCAGCCTCGACGCCGAGGTCATCCTCGTCACCACCTTGGGTGACGAAACGCCGCACGAGTTCGAGCGAAAAGTGGAAACCCTGGCCGCCCTCTACGGCGGCATCGGCAACCCCAAACTCATCGGCTGCATCATCAACAAGATCGGCAAACCGCTGGAGGAATCCAAGACCGGACTCGTGCCGATCGTCGATTCGTCCACGGACGCAACCGGCGCGGAAGTCATCTCCGCGGACGAGGCAGCCGCCGCGGTGGACCGGCTGTTAGCCGGCTGCACGCTCTTCAAAAGCGGGCAGTTCGAACTCTTCGGCACCATCCCTTCCAACAGCCGCCTGCAATCTTTCCGCACCTTCGATGTCGCCCGGCATTTGCACGCCGAGGTGGTCTCCGCCGGTGACATGAACGGCCGCCGGGTTTACTCCATCGCGCTCTGCGCCCGCAATGTTTCCCATATCCATCATGTCTTCGCTCCCGGGGCCTTGCTCATCATGCCGGCCGACCGTCAGGATGTCATCATCGCGGCCGCGCTCGCCGCGCTCAATGGAGTGCCTTTGGCGGGCATCGTCCTAACGGGCGACACGCCGCTGGACGCGGGCCTGCTGGACCTTTGCAGCCGCGCGTTCGAAACAGGCCTGCCGGTGCTCAAGGTCCCCACTGGCAGCTATCAGACCGTGCTCAACCTTTCGCGGATGAATCCCCAGGTCCCCGCCGACGACATCGGGCGCATGAACCACGTCATGGATTTCATCGCCCGCAACATCTCCGGGCAGAGACTCGAAAACCGCTGCAAGGTCGAGCTAGCCGTCCGCATGTCGCCCGCCGCCTTCCGCCACAAGCTGGCAAACTGGGCGCGCGAACTCAACCGCCGCATCATCCTGCCGGAAGGTGACGAACCGCGCACCATTCTGGCCGCCGTCGCCTGCCACCAGCGGAAAATCGCCCGTTGCGTCCTGCTAGGCGATCCCGATGAAATCCGTCGCGTCGCTACTGCCAATGGCGTCACGCTGCCCGCTGAAATCGAAATCCTCGACGCCGCCGCACTGCGCCAACGCTACGTCGCGCCGCTCGTGGAAATGCGGAAGCACAGGAATCTCAGCGAACACGACGCGCTCGAATCTCTCGAGGACAACGTGATGTTAGGCACCATGATGCTCGCCGTGGACGAAGTCGATGGCCTCGTCTCCGGGGCCGTCCATTCCTCCGCCAACACCATCCGGCCCGCGCTCCAGCTCATCAAGACCCACCCGCAAGCCCGCGTCGTTTCCTCCGTCTTCTTCATGTGCCTGCCCGACCAGGTGCTCGTCTATGGCGATTGCGCCGTGAATCCCAACCCCGACGCCGAGGCCCTCGCCGACATCGCCATCCAGAGCGCGGAAACCGCCGAGCAGTTCGGCATTCCCGCCCGCGTCGCTCTCATCAGTTATAGCACCGGCGAGTCCGGCAGCGGCGAGGATGTCGAAAGAGTCCGCCAGGCCGCCGCCATCGCCAAAACCCTCCGGCCGGACCTCCTGCTAGACGGCCCGCTCCAATACGACGCCGCCGCCATCGCGGACGTGGCGGCCACCAAAGCGCCTGACAGCCCGGTCGCAGGCAAAGCCACGGTCTTCGTTTTCCCCGATCTCAACACTGGCAACACCACTTACAAAGCCGTCCAGCGCAGTGCCAATCTCGTCAGTATCGGCCCCGTGCTCCAAGGCCTGCGCAAACCCGTCAACGACCTCTCGCGCGGCGCCCTCGTGGATGACATCATCTACACCATCGCCGTCACCGCCATCCAATCCGCGAAGCAGTTCCAACAGAAGTGATCGCCTTGGCAAAGGGGATCCATCCGGCGAATCTCTTCTCAAAGGGAGCCTCTCCAAATTCACCTTCCCGAACCCCTGCTACCTGCTAGACTCCGCCCCATGCCGCCGGATGCCATCGACTCCTTCATCACCCGCTGGAAAAACTCCGGTGCCGCCGAGCGCGCGAACTATCAGATGTTCCTCTCCGAACTCTGCGACATCCTCGAAGTCCCGCGCCCCGATCCCACCTCGCCCGATCCCGCGAAAAACCTCCACGTCTTCGACCGCGCCATCACCCGCGTGAATCCCGACGGCAGCTCCGTCACCAACTACATCGACCTCTACAAGGCCCGCCACTTCGTCTGCGAAACCAAACAAGGATCCTCCGTCGAAGCCTCTCCCGACGAACTCGCGAAACCCGCCGCCACCAAATCCGGCCACGGCAAACGCGGCACCGCCGCTTTCGACCGCGCCCTCGAACGCGCCTTCCACCAGGGCCGCGGCTACATCACCTCGCTTCCCGTCGCCGAGGGCCGCCCGCCGTTTCTCCTCGTCTGCGACGTCGGCCACAGCATCGATCTCTACGCCGAGTTCTCCGGCACCGGCGGCCATTACGAACGCTTTCCGGACCCGAAAAACCACCGGATCCTCCTCACCGATCTTCGCGAGGAAAAGCATCGCGCGACCCTCCGGGCCATCTGGACCGATCCGTATTCGTTAGACCCGTCGAAGAAAGCCGCCGAAGTCACCCGCGACATCGCCGGCCGCCTCGCCAAGCTCGCCACCTCCCTCCAGGCGGACGGCCACGACGCCCAGGTCATCGCCGGATTCCTCCAGCGCTGCCTTTTCACGATGTTCGCCGAAGACATCGGCCTGCTGCCCGAGGACGGCTTCAAAAATCTGTTGGAAAAAGTCCAAGCCTCGCCTCACGGCTTTCCCGTGCTTGTCTCCGCCTTGTGGAAGGAAATGGCCGCCGGCACCGCCTACAGCGCCCTGCTGTTCAAGGAAATCGCCTGTTTCAATGGCGGCCTGTTTGAAAACACCACCGCCCTCCCGCTTTCCGCCGCCCAGCTCGCCATGCTAACGGATGCCGCCGGCACCGACTGGTCCGCCGTCGAGCCCTCCATATTCGGCACCCTGCTCACCCGCGCGCTCGATCCCCGTGAGCGCCACAAGTTAGGAGCCGAATACACACCGCGTTCCTACGTCGAGCGCCTCATCCGCCCCACCATCATCGAGCCCCTGCGCGACGAGTGGGACGCCACCAAAATCGCCGCAGCCAACCTCCATCGCGAGGCCGATGCCGCCGAGGACCGCGCCGCGGAAATGGACGCGGAAATCAAATCCCTCGGCACCACCGCCGCTGCCAAGGAAATCGGAGCCGCCGCCGCCAAGCTCCGGGCCGAAGCGAAAAGGAAAGACGCCGAGGCCCTCAAGCTCGTCACCGAGTTCCACCGCCACCTCTGCAAAATCAAGATCCTCGATCCCGCGTGCGGCACCGCCAACTTCCTCTACGTCACCCTCGAACACATGAAACGCCTCGAAGCCGAGGTGCTCGAACTCGTCACCGCCCTCGG
>JBGSOI010000121.1:0-22347 GCA_041739215.1 Akkermansiaceae bacterium | reverse complement strand
GATCTTCGAATACATCGAAGCCTACTACAACACGCACCGCAAACACTCGTCGTTAGGCTACCTGACCCCGGCCCAATTCGAGGCCAAAATCCACTCTCTTAACTGAACCAAAACCGGTCCAAAAATCCGTTGCATCTCAGTTGCCAGTGCTTACCGAAGCATGGCCGGAGATCGCCAGGCTGCCTTGGTTGCTGTGGTCTCCAAGCCAGCCGACCCAGATTTCTTCCGCGACGGACACGCGGGCGAAATCGCGGACGACCATCGTGGAAAGATGGCCATTGGAATTGCAACCCACCGGGAGATTTCCGGAGAGCACCTCGAGCTGCCCGTTCCCGGAAAGCGCCAGGTGGCCGCTTGCGCCGTCCCGCCCGATGACCACCCAACTGGCACTGCTGACGAGGGAATCACCGGAGATTTCCAAACTCCCTTGCCCGCCCTTCGAGCCGATCCAGATCTCGCCCGCCAGCGAGCGAAAGGTGCCGCCGGTAATCCGGTAGGAGCCTTGTCCGCTGCCACCGCCGGAGTCATCCCCGCCGATGATGCAGCGCATGGCATTCAGGCCACCGGCCGATTGCTCGATGCTTCCTTGTCCCGCATGGCCTCCCACCGTCAGCGCGCCGATGGTGAATGCCGCCGGAACATCCATCCTGGCGTTTCCCCCGTTCGTGATGTTTGCCGCGCTGGGATCGTCCGGCACGGTGCCCTCCGCCCAGTTCGATCCGGTGCCGAAGTCGCCGTCGGTGGAAACCCACTCGGCCGCCTGAGCCGCCGTCCCGCAGACGCTGCAGAAGCCGAGGGCCGCGAGGGCCTTGCGGAAGGTGGCGGATGATTTCATGTTTGCGCTCGATTCTGCTGCTGGGTGTTGGCCTCAATCGGCAAGTCCGGCAGCCAGTCGCACGAAGAGCTTTCCGGCAACCACGCCGCCGGGAGTCGCCGTGACCGTGACCTGTCCCTGGTCGGGCAGGGAAGCGGTGATGGTGACGTTCATGTCGGAGGTGTTGGTCTGGCCGCTTTTCCGCCATTCGACCAGATCGCTGCTCCACTCGTAATGATAGGACACATCGGCCGCCAACTGCGGGTTCAAGGGGTGCGAGAGCACGGCGCTGCCATTGCTTCCCGCCGTGACGGCGAGACCTTGAGTGGATTGATTCGGGCTGGTGCCCAGCACATGCTCCACACCGTTCGGGATTCCGTCGTTGTCGGAGTCGGTCCCAAATCCTGTGGCGGGTGTGTTCGCTGCGAGCCATGTCGCATAGTCCAGGCTCTGGCCTGAGACGTTCAGGACGCCCGTGCCGGAAAGTTGCGGCAGCACGGTGCCGGGTCCGCTTCCTTCCGCCGAGCGATAGAGGCCGGGCAATTTCTCCACGCCGTCGATCACCAGATGGGCAATGGTATCGCTGGCTTCATAACTCAGATCAAGGATCGAGGACTCCCCGGAGATGCTGACGGTGGAGTTGTTATCGAGCGAGGGATTCGCCAGTTCCAGGGTGCCGCCCGTGACCGAAGTGCCGCCGGAATAGGTTCCGGCAGCGCCCATGATCAATGTGCCCGCGCCTGATTTTACCAGTCCCCCATTGCTGGATAGCGCCTGGGTGATGTCGACCGTGAATCCGGCGGTATCGAAGTTCAAGCCGCCAGCCGCGAGTTCCAGGTCTCCGGCGACGATACCCGTTGAAGAGCCATCGAAGTTGCCGGAGCGGAAGTAGTCGGCATTGTCTTCCGAGGCGCGGACCGTGCCGCCGTTGAAATTGATGTCGAGCGCGAGATCGCCGTCCTTTTTGGCGAAGCCGCTCGCGGTGATCATCCCGCCGTTGAGGTTGAGTTGACGCGTCATGCCATTGCCGCCACCTCCCATCACGACGCCGGTGCCTCCCGTAGCCGCCGCCACCAAGGTGCCGCCGTTGACGGTGATGACTCCCGATGTGTTTTGTTCGTAGGCCACCGTGAAACGCTCGGCGCTGACACTCGCGCCGCCTCCCACGGTGATCGATCCGTTGCCCGTGCCATCCGCGCCCGCCATCATGAAGCGGTCCACCTCGACCACGGCATTGCCGGAAATCTCGATTTCGCCGGTGCCGCCGGTTCGTCCGGAGACCAGGTAGCCGTTCGGCCCGGACACGTTCAGAGTCCCGCCGTCGGCCGCGAGCCTGCCGCTGGCACCAGCGAAGCCGACCCGGAACTCGCCGCTCACCGTCACCGTGGCCGAATCGTGGATGTTGAAAATTCCTTTTCCGGTGGCATCGCCCAACCAACCGGCGACGAGATTGCCACCAAATATGTTAAAAGACGCTTCATCTTCCACGGTGACCTCCGAAGTTTTGCCCGGTGAAGCGATGCCGATTCCAACTTGTGTCGCAGAGAAAGAGGCGTTGCCACCGATCGTTCCGTGCCCCGTCCCGCCATCGCGTCCGAAATGGATCTGCTGATTGTTCGTGAGGCTCGCGAAGCCGCCCATGTTCAAGGTGCCCTCGCCACCGCGGGAACCGAACCAGATTTCCTCGACCCCGACCCCGACGATCTCACCCGCGCTCATGGTCAGCGTGCCGGTGCCGCTTCCACCCGCCGCGTTTGTGCCGCCGACCCTGAGGGTGGTGGGATAGAGCGAGCCGCCCTCGACTTCCAAGGTGCCGATGCCGGCGTAGCCGCCGAGAAAAAGCGAATCCACCGTGAAAAAATCGCTGTCCAGGATCTGCGCCGTTCCCCCATTCAGGATGCTGGAGGAAACCCCGTCCGGAACTTGGCCGGAAGACCAGTTTGCGGCCGTTCCGAAAGTGCCGGTGGCCGCCGTCCACTCGGGCGCTCCGGCGATCGCCGCCTCGGCAAAGCTGGTGGTAACGCGGATTTCATCGACGTGAAGGATATTGCCGTTGTTGAAGGCCGCGAAGGTGAAGCCGTCGAAGGACATGTCGGACTGGGTCACCTGCACGTCGCCGGCGGGAGGCTCCACGAGCTCGGTCGGATCCGCATACACGGTGACGCGGTCGTTGCCGGGCAGGAAATCGAAGCGCACCACGAAGCGGTGGACGTCGGTATCGCGGGGGATAAGCGGGCTGTGGGTGCCACCGGTCCTGAGATTGAAGGCGGCCGTGCCGAGGTCGTCGCCGATGCCACCGATGCGCCCGGAATCACCCAGGTTGTCGCGACTGAAGACAAACTCGAAGTATCCGTTCGCGTTGCCGCTCGTTTCGGAAAGCACGACGCTCAGATAGAGGGTGGTGCCGTCCGCCCCGATATTGCCGTTCCCGTCCAAGAGCCCGAGGGTTCCAAAGGGCCCGGCGGGCGAAACGTCGAGAAGTCGTCCCACCCGGTGGCCCGCGATCACGGTCGCGGAGTTGCCTTGGGACGCCGCGTCGAAATTCGGATTGCCGGTGATAAGACTGCCTGCCTCGATGATTTCGCTGCCGCCACCATTCGCCTGCTCGATCCAGGCCGCCGCCCAGCCGGACCCTCCGGATCCGCCCTCGATTTCCGCTCCTTCGGTATAAGCGAATCCTTCGTAAGCCAGCACGTCCGCAGTGGCGGGAAGGCTGTGGCAGAAGGCGACGGTCAAAGTCCATGCGGCGAAGCGGCGTGGGTGGGAGCATTTCGAAAACTGACGGTGTGGTTTCATGGGATTTCTTGTGTGGATTTGGGTTCCGCGGCGAATGGATTGGCGTGCGCGGTCAAGAGCACGCTGCGAGACCCGCCTTCGCATTCAAAGATCGGACATTGCCACATTCGAACATTCCGGATATGACCGCTTGCGCGGCAGCTAGTGTCCGGTTTCCGTGTCCTCAGTTGCGATCCGGATCTGGGTCACCTGCGTGACGAGTTGCAAGCGGCTGCCATAACCGAGTCCCTCCACGTGGGGTAGAAGCAGTTCCAAGACATCCGCCTGCTGGAAATGCTCCGGTTTGGTTTCCGGATGGGGATGATAGATCCAGCCCGTTACGCGTTGTCCGCCGTCGGCGATCACATCGACGTCGAAGAAGGAAAAGTCCTCCGCCGGTTCGGTCGGATGCCATTTCACCCCCTTGAGCGTCCATTTCGGCGCGATCACCTCATAACAACACGGAGCGATGCTGACATTGATCGTGCCCGGATAGCAGGCGGATAGATCCAATCCGAGTTTCTCGAAATGCGGCATCTGCATCCGGATGGTGCCACCCGGAAAGCGCGGATCGCCGTTGTTTCCGGAGGCGACCTGATGGCCGGGCACCACGGTGGCGGGGAAGATCTGGCGGCCGGCAGGGGCCTCAGCGGTTTGCACGGAGCTCTTCATCGATGTCTTCCAGGGCGATCTGTTTGGTTTCGGGAAAAAGCATACCAACCACGACAAGCTGGACGATCATCATGGCGGCGAACACCCCGAAAGGCAGGCCCGCAAAGGGAGCGCCCACGTCCTTCGCGAGAAGCGGGAAAAGCCACGAAACGACCATCGCCATGAACCAGTGGGTGAAACTTCCGAGTGTCTGCCCCTTGCTGCGGACGGAGGTGGGAAAGATCTCGCTGATGAACACCCAGATCACGGCCCCCTGCCCGAAAGCGTGGCAAACCACGAACAGGCCGAACAACCAGACCAGCAGGCCGGGGCTTGCCCCCGTGCTGAAAATCCAAGCCACTCCGGCAAGCGCGATTCCGCATCCGGCGGTGCCCCACATCAGCAGCGGCTTGCGGCCGACCTTGTCGATGATTGCCATGCCGAAAAGGGTCGCGACAATATTCGCGGCGCCGAGACCCACGGCTTGCAAGGCGCTGGATTCCTTGCTGAATCCCGCCATCGCGAAGATGGTGTCGGCGTAATACCACAGCGCGTTGATGCCGCCGAGCTGGTTGAAAAGCGCGATGGTGACCGCTAGAAACACCGGCCTGCGGAAGGCCTTCGAGAAGAGAGGAGACGCTGCGCCCGACCCGGTTCCGTCGCCGAGCGAGCTCTTGATGCGGGAGAATTGGCGCGTCACGTCACCCGAGCCGAACTTGGCAAGCGTGACCTTGGCTTCCTCATCCAGGCCTTTCATGGCGAGCCAGCGCGGGCTCCGAGGAATAAAGTAAAGCATGATGAAAAAGGTGGCGGCCGGCAGGGCTTGCACGCCGAGTTTCCATCGCCACTCAAGCTCGCCCAGCCCCAGGGTCCCGATGAGATAGTTCGAGAAGTAGGCGATGAGCACGCCGATCACGATATTGACCTGGAAGCAGGCCACCAGACGTCCGCGCCAGGTTGCCGGAGCGATCTCCGCGAGATACATCGGACCCAGCACGGAGGTGGCACCGACTGCGATTCCTCCCAGGATGCGCGCCGCGACGATCATCCAGAGCCCGTTTGCAAATGCACATCCCAGTGCGCAAAGAAGATAAAAAGCGGCGGCCCACTTCAGGCAGTCACGCCTTCCGAAGAGGTCGCCGGGCTTGGCCGCGGCGAGAGATCCGATCGCGGCCCCGATCAACGCCGATGCGGTCATGAAGCCCTGCTCCCCCGGCGTGAGAGACAGCAGTTGGCGGAGCTGGTCCTGGCAGCCCGAGATCACCGCGGTGTCGAATCCAAACAGCAGCCCGCCCAAGGCTCCAACCAGAGTCGCGCTCACCAAAGCGGGCGTGATGCGCACCGGCTCAGGCTGTGTGTCATCGGCATGGGTCTCTCGGGTCGGATTCACGGGGGCCAGCATTTTCAAGAGATTGCCAAACGACAACATCAGCGATTGACTGTTTTCGAAAATCGGACATGACAACTCCCAACCGGCATTTACCGCATGAGCGAGCAACCTTCGAAACACGGCGAAATATCCCGCACACTAACCACCGAAATTCTGGCCGGCAGGTTCCGGAAATCCGGCAAGTTGCCAAGTGAGATCCAACTCGCCCAGCGATTCGAGGTTTCCCGCCCGACGATCGGCCGGGCCCTGCTCACGCTGCAAGACGACGGGCTTGTCGAGCGGCGACCCGGGTCGGGCACCTACGTGCTGGACAGCAATGGAACGCCCTCCCGCGGCTCCGCCCGCACGACCCGGCAGTTGGGCATGCTGGTCCCTAACCTCCGCCATACGGAAATCTTCGAAACGATCTGCGGTGAACTCGCCAACCTCGCCCGCGTCCATGATTTCGGCCTGTGGGGTGGCGATCCAGGGACCGGCCAGCCGGTCCACGAGCCGCGCATGAGCGTGGATGAGGCCCGGCAACTCTGCGAGCGATTCATCGAGAAGGACCTTTCCGGAGTCTTTGTGGTCCCCTTTGAACATCAGGCGGACCGCGACGAGGCGAACACCCGAATCCTGACCCGGCTGCGCAAGGCGGGGATTCCCATCGTGTTGATTGACCGCGACGCCGCCGCTTTCCCCCGCCGCAGCGACTACGACCTCGTGGGCGTCGATAACTTCGCGGGCGGCTACCTTCTCGCGAAACATCTGATCAAGCTGGGCCTCAAGCGGCTCGTTTACGTCACGAAACCCTTCACGGCATCCACGGTGGAGCAGCGTATCGCCGGTGCGCAATCGGCGATGCTAGCCAACGGAATCGAGGTGCCGCGGGACTTTGTCCGGACCGGCGATCCCTTGGACCAGAAATTCGTGCGGACCATCACCCAAAGCAGACGGGTGGAAGGCGTCCTCTGCACCAGCGATCACATCGCCGCGCAACTGCTGCAGACGCTCAATCGCCTCAAGGTGCGCGTGCCGGACGATCTCCGGCTGGTTGGATTTGACGACGTCCGATTCGCAAACCTTCTAACGATTCCGCTCACGACCATGCAACAACCCTGCCGCGATATCGCGCTGACCGCCTTCAACTGCATGCAGGAGCGCATTCTCAAACCCTCGCTGCCAGCAAGGCTCATCACCCTGCCGCCCCAGATGATCGTGCGGGAAACCTGCGGTGCCTACCTGACGTCTGGCTCCTCCTCCGCCCGCTAAGGTGCCATTGCCCCGCCCACCGTCGCCACTGTCGAGCGGATTTCCCCGATATATGAGGTTGAGCATCCTGCAAGGAGCACCCACCTTCTGCCGCCCGCGGCGCCCTTTTCTTTTCCCATCAACCATCCACTCTGAAGCCTCACCCTTCCCCACCATGCTCCTCCACTTCTTCAAAATGAACGGTGCCGGCAACGACTTCATCGTCGTTGACAACCGTGACCTCTCGCTTTCCAAGGAACTCGACTCGGACACCATTGCCGCGCTCTGCGACCGCCACCGCGGCATCGGGGCCGATGGACTGCTCGCCGTGGAACCCGCCCAGAAAGGCGCCGATTTCCGTTTCCGCTATTACAATGCCGATGGCGGCGAAGCCGAAATGTGCGGCAACGGCGCGCGCTGCTTCGGCCGCTTCACCGCTCACCTCGGGGAGATCGTGCTGAAGAAAGTCACCTTCGAGACCATCGCCGGCACCCTCGCCGCGGAAATGGTGGGTGAGGATGTCCGCATCGCGATGTCCGAGCCCAAGGACCTCAAGCTCAACCTGGAGACGAAAATCCACGGCTTCGACGGCCCGCTCCATTTCGTCAACACCGGCGTCCCGCATGTCGTGACCTTCCTCGAAAGCGCCAACGCGCTCGATGACTTCGACGTCTTCAGCTTCGGTGCCTCCATCCGGAATCACCACGACTTCGCTCCGGCGGGCACCAATGCGAATTTCGCCGCCGTCCTCGCGCCCGACCACATTTCGATCCGCACCTTC
This sequence comes from Akkermansiaceae bacterium, assembly GCA_041739215.1. Classification (GTDB taxonomy): domain Bacteria; phylum Verrucomicrobiota; class Verrucomicrobiia; order Verrucomicrobiales; family Akkermansiaceae; genus Luteolibacter. The sequence goes on along the minus strand of JBGSOI010000121.1, from coordinate 14,706 downwards.
GAGCGCGGTGTGGAGGATGAAACGCTTGCCTGTGGCACCGGCATGGTCGCCTCCGCACTGGTCCATCATCTCCTCACCGGCGCACCGAGCCCGATCAAGGTCGATGTCGAAGGCGGCGACACCTTGGAAATCGGCTTCGAGAAAACCGGCGATCAGACGTTCAAGAACGTCACCCTCACCGGTCCGGCCGACTTTGTGTTCGAGGGCGAGATCGATATCTGACGAACTGCGATCGCTGCCCTATCGGGCGAAAAATCTCCTTTCGGCAGGATACAGCTTTGACGTGAGGGCAAGTTGGTTCATGTTCCGCGCCCCGCCATGACTTTCTCCGGCACCTACACCGCTCTCATCACCCCGTTTCGCGAAGGTGAAATCGACGTTCCCGCGTTCCAATCCCTGATCGAGCGGCAAATCGCCGCCGGCATCGACGGAATCGTTCCCGTCGGAACCACCGGGGAATCCCCCACCCTCGACACGGACGAACACATCGAAGTGATCCGCCTTGCCGTGGAATTCGCCGCCGACCGTTGCGAGGTCGTCGCCGGCACTGGCGCCAACGCCACTGCAGAAGCCATCGAACTGACTGAAGCCGCCGAAGCCCTTGGCGCAACCGGTTCGCTGCAAGTTTGCCCGTATTACAACAAGCCCTCGCAGGAAGGCCTTTACCTCCATTTCAAGGCCATCGCCGAGTCCACCAACCTGCCGATCATGCTCTACAGCGTGCCCGGCCGGTCCTCAATCGAGATCGCACCGGAAACCGCCGCGCGTCTCGCCGCCGATTGCCCGACCATCGTCGCCATCAAGGAAGCCGGCGGATCGGTGGACCGGGTGAACCAACTCATCCAAGCACTGCCCACCGATTTCAGCATCCTCTGCGGCGATGATCCGCTGATGCTGCCATTCGTTTCCTGCGGTGCGACCGGACTGGTATCCGTCGCTTCCAACCTGATCCCCGAGGTCATGGTGCAACTGGTCAAAGCCTGTCTATCAGGAAATTTCGCCGAAGCGCTCGCCCTGCAAAAGCAATACTACCCGCTGATGCGCGGCCTGATGTCGCTCGACGTCAACCCGGTTCCGGTCAAGACCGCTGTCTCCCTCCAAGGGCACTGCATGCCAGACCTGCGCCTGCCGCTCGCCCCGATGAGCGATGGTGCGAAGTCCCAGCTCACCTATCTGCTCAGCAGCTACAACCTTCTTCCATAAACCGCCATGCCATCACCCAAACTCTTCGCTCCCGGTCCCGTCGATGTTTCGAAGGAAACCTTCGCCGCCATGTCGCAAACCATGATCGGCCACCGCGGCAAGGATTTCGAGGAACTCTACGCCTCAACCCAGCCGGGCCTCCAGGAAATCTTCGGCACCGCGCGGCCCGTTTTCCTCTCCACTTCCTCCGCCTGGGGCGTGATGGAAGGCTCGCTGCGCAACCTCGCGAAAAGGAAAGTCCTCTGCCTTTGCTGCGGAGCGTTCTCCGACAAGTGGTTGGACGTCGCCAAAAAATGCGGCTTCGAAGCCGATGCCGTGCAAGTCGCGTGGGGTGAGGCCATCGATCCGGAAGCCGTTAGAGCCAAGCTCGCCGAAGGTGGATTCGACACGGTCACCTTCATCCACTCGGAAACCTCCACCGGAGTCCTCAACGATCTAGCCGGCATTTGCAAGGTCGTGAAATCCTTCCCGGACACGATGCTCATCGTGGACACCGTTTCCTCGCTCTCCACCGTGCCGATGGACATGGACGCGAACCAGATCGACGTCATGTTAGCCGGTGTCCAGAAAGCGCTCGCGCTGCCTCCCGGCCTCGCCGTTTTCGCCGTTTCCGAAGCCGGCATGGAGCGCGCCAAAGCCAATCCTAACCGCGGCTACTATTTCGACTTCATCGAGTTCGCCAAGAACGCCGCCGTCAACAACACGCCTTCCACACCGGCGATCTCCATCATCTACGGGCTGCAGTACATGCTCAGCGAAATCGCCAAGGAAGGCTTCGCCGCCCGCCAGGCCCGCCATGCGAAGACCAACGGGATGATCGCAGCCTGGGGTGCGAAACACGGCTTCGAGCTCTTCGCTCCGGAAGGCCGCCGCTCGTTCGCGCTGACCTGCTTCAAGACGCCGGAAGGTTTCGATCTATCAGGCTTCATCAAGAACCTGAAGACCAAGCACAACTTCCTGATCAACGGTGGTTACGGCAAGATCAAAGGCACCACTTTCCGCATCTCCAACATGGGCAATGAAACCGAAGCCACCATGCAGGAACTCATCGATGCGATGGACGACGTGCTTGGCTGATCCGGCAGTCCCGCCAAGAAAACGCACTTCCCGTTATGGGAAGCGCGTTTTGCTTTTGCTAGCGTTTCCGTCGTCCCGCCAACATTCCAAGTCCCAAACCCGAGATCACCACTGAAGATGGTTCAGGGACCACGACGAGGTTTCCGCGGATCTCCCCACCAGGATTCGTGGCGGTGTGGACATTGACGTAAAGCTGGCCGGCTAGAAGGTTGGTTTCCTGACCGGCAGTCAAAGTTACCGATCCGGAAAAACCGCCGGCGGAGGCGCTGTTGCTCCAACCCGGAAGTCCATCCAAGCCGATCAGCACGCTCGCGTTCTCGGTGAACGATGCGGTTCCGGACGAAGCCGTGGGTCCGTGGATGTGGCCGGCGGCGGCATTGCCGGTTAGATCGGTAAAGCCATTGCCAGTGCCCCACCCGAAGTTCAACGTCAGGATGTTGCTCGCATCGTCATAGGTGATTCCGGCTCCGATTTCACCGCCCGACCCAAACGAACCGCTTACGGTCCCATTCTCGTTACCAGCCAGCAAGCCGGCGCCTGCCTTTCCTTGCAAATCAAACAAAAGAACAGCGGCGTGGGCGGAACTCGCGGCGGCAAGCGTGATGACGATTAATGAGTATTTGAGTAGTTTCATGATTTTTGTTTTCGCAGTGGCCGGGTATTAGCCGAAACATGCCGAGGCATCAAGAGATTTCGAGACCACTTCAATCGACTGCGGCATTGCCTGGCGGTTGGAATCGGTCAAGCATGCGCCCATGAAACAGTGCGGAGAACCCTTGGATTTTCTGAGCGATCTCCCGCCTCACGAGGAGCCCCGGTTCTGGGAGATTTCGCCGGGCCGGCGGCTGGCTTGGAACGAATACGGCGATCCTAACGGATCTCCCGTGATGTATTACCACGGCTGGCCGAGCTCGCGCTTGCAGGCTCGGCTGGCACATCATCTGGCGCAGGAGAGCGGGTTGCGGATCATCGCAATGGACCGGCCCGGGATGGGCCGCTCGACGTTCGAACCGGGACGCACGCTGGCTTCCTGGCCCGGGCTGATGGTGCGTTTTGCCGACGCGCTCGGGATCGGAAAATTCGGGCAGTTGGGAGTCTCCGGCGGCGGGCCGTACGTGCTGGCATGCGCGGCGATGATTCCGGAAAGGCTGACCGGCTCCGCGGTGTTAGGCGGCGCGGTGTTGATGGAGGAAACGTCCGGCGGATTGCGCGGACTGCATCCTGTCTATCGGCTTTTGATCCCGATCCGCAAGCTGCCCGGCGCGGTGTTTTCCCCGCTGTTCCGGCTGGCGGGAATGGCGGCGAGTTTGAATCCCGCCAAACCGCCGATGTCGTGGGCGCTCCACAGTCTGGCAGAGGAAGACCGCAAGTTGCTTCTCAAATGCCCCGGATTGACGGAAGTCCTGACGGCGAGTTTCCGGGAAGCATCCACCGGCAGCGGCGGACGCGGGGTGATGACGGATGCCGCGATTTATTTCCAGCCGTTAGGGGTCGATCCGGGAACCGTCCATCACCTGATCCGCTACTGGCACGGCGGCGATGACAGGAACATCCCGCTGGCGATGGTGCGGGAATTCACCCGGCAAATCCCCGGCGCGGAATTGATCGTGGAAGACGGGCTCGGCCATTTCTCGATGGTCATCCACCGGGCGGCGGCGGCTTTGGACTACCTCGCGGAACGCGCGGCAGCAGGTGGTCGCTAGCGGAGGCATTTCCTTGAATCCAACACGGTGAAAACCCGGCGTTGCCGCGTGGCATCCGCTTCCGAAATTCTGAAGGCTGGCCCCGGAGGGGGAGCTCCCGGGGCCTACCAACCTGATTTTGCTGTCCATTGTCCCGACAGCGAAATAGGGATATCCCACTTCTGACGCCGCCACCATTACGTGATCGCGCCTACGCACATTCGTACGACTCCATGCCCGCCAAAAACTTCCATGTCCGCCAAGCCGCCGTCTCCGCCCTCCGCGCCTGGGCCAAGGGCCACGACTACGCCGACACCCTCATCGAACGCCACGCCCAACGCCGCAAACTCTCCTCCGCGGACCGCGGTTTGCTCCAAGCCATCCTCTTCGGCGTGCTGCGCCACCGCAGATTGTTAGACCACTGGATCGGCAAGCTGCGCGACGGCAAGATCGATGCGGAAACCCGCGACATCCTGCGCGTCGGACTCTGCCAGTTACTGATCCTCAACCTGCCCGACCACGCCGCCGTCAATGAAACCGTGGAGGCCGGCAAGGCCAGTGTCCGCAGCCTGATCAACGCCGTGCTGCGGCGGGCGACGCTCTCGCGGAAACGGCTGCTTGATGAAATCAGCGAAGTGCCGCAACCGGTCGCCCACTCGCATCCCGACTGGCTCTACAACCGCTGGCGCGCCGCCTTCGGCACCCGCAACGCGATCTCCCTGATGGAGTGGGACAACCTGCCGGCCGTGAATTATTTCCGCGTCAATCCCCTCGTTCCAGCGCCGGAATCCCTGCCGGGCATCCCGCTGGAAAACGCGCCGGGATTCTATCAGATTGAAGGCTCGCTGCCATCCTCACTCCTCGCGTCCGGTTCCGTTTACATCCAGGACCCCGCCACCCGCCACTCGGTCGAGCTGCTGGACCCGAAACCCGGCGAGCGCATCCTCGATGCCTGCGCCGCACCCGGCGGCAAGGCCTTCCTCATCGCCGCCGCCCTCGGTGGCGGCGAAGGCTTGGTCTGCTCCGACTCCAACGAAAAACGCCTGCCGCGGCTTGAGGAAAACCTCGCCCGCCTGCATGTCGGCCAGGCCACCATCGCCGTCCACGATTGGACCCGCCCCGCGCCCTCGGAGTGGCATGACAGCTTCGACGGCATCCTGCTCGACGTTCCCTGCTCGAACACCGGTGTGATCCGCCGCCGCGTCGATGTCCGCTGGCGGTTGCAAGCGCCGGACATCGACAAGATCGCGACCACCCAGCGCAAGATCCTCGAAAACGCCCTCGCCTGCCTCAAGCCCGGCGGCCGCATCGTCTATTCCACCTGCTCGATCGAGCACGCGGAAAACCTCGGCCTGGTCGAAGCGTTTCTCGCGGATCACCCCGAGCTCCAACTCATCTCGACCCGCGACGCCCTGCCGTTTCGCGACCAGACCGACGGCGCGTTCGCCGCCCGCATCGAGCGCAAACCCTGACCTCCCAGTTCTAGCAAACCGCCATGAAATCCTGCCTCGGCATCCTCATCGTTTTCTTCACCTTCGTCGCCGTTGTCGGCGGCGGGGCCTTGATCTGGTATTTGAGCCACACTTCGGAGTTTTCGAGAAAGGGCGAGGCTCTTGCCCCCGCCCCCAAAGCCGCGCCCGCTGTCCCGAAGACCCGGCCCGTTCAATAGCTTCGGTTCCCCGCCGGGCTACCGGAGCGTTCAACAGGAGTGACCAGCTCCTTGATAGCCTGGAACGAGCCGCGCCCCGCCAATTTCCTGCTAGATTGGTCCACCGCCATTTCTACCTGGATCTCGTCAGCCACATGACTCCCGGTTGCTACAATTCAAAATGTTTGGGCTGTTGCGTTCCGGCTCGCCGCCGGCAGCAGCCCCAGAGTTTGTGAATCCGACTTACCCCTTCCCAAACCCGGCGTCCAGCCACAAGCTCCGGAATGACCATCCTCAAGCGGATCCTCCGCCACACGTTCCGCTTTCCCTTGCAGAGCGGACTCTCGCTGCTGATGGCCGTCGCCTGCACGGTGCTGGTCCTCGTCCTGCCGGGGATCACGATGCAGTTCATCGATGTGATCATCGCCAAGAACCGGCCGGACCTGATCATCCCCACGGCCGCCATCGGCATCGGCGCGATTCTGGTGCGGCAGTTGCTTTTCACGCTGCGCACCTACTTCAACAATATCCTCGAACTCAAACTCACCCACCTGATCCGCGTGGAGCTCTACGACAAACTCCAGCGCCTGCCGGTAAAATGGTTCGATTCCAACTCGTCGGGTGAGATCATGTCGCGCGTGGCCAACGATGTGCCGACCACCAACCGCATTGTCATCGAGGGCGTGGACCAGGCTATCGCAGCGCTGCTGCAGTTCCTCATCGTCATGGGCTACATGTTCTATCTTTCGTGGCAACTCACGCTGATCACCTTGATTCCTCTGCCCTTCATCGGCTTCATCACCGCCTGGTGGAGCCGCCGCTCGGAACCAATGTGGCGGGAATCCTCCGAGGCCACCTCCGCGCTCAATGCCATCCTCCACGACAATCTATCAGGCATCCGCCAGATCAAGGCCTACACCGTGGAACCGCAGGCGTTGGAAACCTTTGACAAGGCCTCGCGCAAGGTCGGGGAAAAGCACATGACCGTCATGCGCGGGCAATCGCTGGTGTGGCCGGGAGTCTCGTTCATCGCCGAGTCCGGCATCATCATGATGGTCGCTTGCGGTGCGTGGTTGGCCCTGCAAGGCCAGATCCAACCCGGTGTGGTGGTTGCCTTCCTGGTCGCCTGGGGATTTCTGTTTGATCCCATTTCCCGCATCAACACCCTCGCCCAGACTTTCACCCGCGGCATCGTCTCCGCCGAGCGGGTTTTCAAAATCATCGACACGCCGGACGAAACCAACCTCACCGAAGGCGAACGCCCAGCCATCATGACCGGCCATGTCCGCTTCGAAAATGTCTCGTTCTCGTATTCCGAGGAAGCCCCCACCATCAACGAACTCTCGCTGGAAGCCCTGCCCGGCGAGACCATCGCGCTCGTCGGAGCCACCGGTGCCGGCAAGTCCACGGTCCTCAATCTGCTGACCCGCTTCTACGAACCCACCGCCGGCCGCATCCTCATCGACGGCGTGTCGTTAGACGGTCTTTCCAAGGAATGGCTGCGCGACCAGCTCGGCTACGTCACCCAGGAAAGTTTCCTCTTCAACACCACACTGCGCGAAAATCTCCAGCTCGCCAAACATGATGCCACCGACGAGGAAATCTGGGCCGCACTGGAAGCCGCCAACGCCGCCTTCTTCATCCGCGCCAGTCCCGACGGTCTCGACACCGTGGCCGGCGAGCGCGGCAGCCGTTTCTCCGGCGGGGAAAAACAACGCCTCTCCATCGCCCGCGCCCTCCTGAAAAATCCCCCGCTGCTGCTTCTCGATGAAGCCACCTCCGCGCTCGACAACCACACCGAGCGCCTCGTTCAGGAAGCGCTTGAAAACCTCCGGTCCGATCGGACTTGCTTTGTCATTGCCCATCGCCTCTCCACCGTCCAAAAGGCCGACCGCATCTGCGTCCTGCACCACGGAAAACTCGTCGAACAAGGCACCCACGCCGAACTCCTCGCTCTTCGCGGTGCCTATGCCAGACTCTGCGAAGCCACCTTCGCTAACGAATCTCGACCCGACGCCTGAACGCTGCCAGACTCCACCCAATCCCTTACTCATTTCCCCACCTTCCACATGGAAACTGTTATCAAGCTCCCAGAATCGGAGACCCCAAGCACCATTGCCGAGATCCTCTCGTCCCTCCGCAAGGAACACTTCGAACCCCGCCATGAAGCCAAGGCCTGGGGCGACTGGATCTATCTGGAGAGCTACACCACCGTCATCAGCATCGAGTGCAACCGCGGCCTCAGCAGCTCCGCCACCATCGAGCACGGCGAGGGCGAGGACGACGGAGAACCCATCATTTCCATCAAACGCGCCTTCGGCCGCCTCGGCTGGATGGGCGTGGACGACGACGGCGAGTATCCGCTGGACTGAACCGCTGCTCTCCATGTGAAGTCACGGAATTTTCCCTATAAGATGCGGCATGGTAAATGAAACCATCCGCATCTCACTATCACACCGTGGAAGCGACCCTCGTCTATCCCCATCAGCTTTTCCTGAACCATCCCGCAGTCGCGCCGGGGAGGACCGTCTGGCTGATCGAGGATCCGCTGTTTTTCGGCAACGACCCGCGCTGGCCGGCAGCCATGCACCGGCAGAAGCTGATGCTGCACCGCGCTTCGATGCGGGCCTATGCAGCCGAACTCGGAGCGGCGGAACACGTCGTTAGAACCATCGAAGTCCCTAACGGCACAGCGACCGACAGCGCAGGCTTGTTGGATGCGAACCTGCCGGATGACCTCACGGCCATCCACTTCGCCGATCCCGCGGACGATGTGCTGATGAAACGCATCCGCCGCTTCTCCGAAAAGCGCGGGCTGGAGACCATCGTCCATCCCTCGCCGAATTTCCTCAGCCCGCCCGGGTTCATCGCCGCTCACGTCGCGGCCAGGAAGAAGCCGTTCATGGCGGCGTTCTACGAAGCCCAGCGCAAGCGCACCGGCATCCTGCTGGAACCCGACGGCACGGCGGCTGGCGGCAAATGGTCCTTCGACACGGAGAACCGCGCCAAGCTGCCGAAGAACCACGTCCCGCCGCGGGAACCGGTCTGCCGGACTAACGATTTAACCCGCGAGGCCGCAGCTTACGTCGCCGATAAATTCCCGAACAACCCGGGTTCCGTTAGTCATTTCCGCTGGCCGGTCACCCGCGCCGATGCGGTGAGCTGGCTGGACCAGTTCATCGAGGAGCGGTTCGAGAATTTCGGCCTGTATGAAGACGCCATCTCCACCGGCCACGCCACTCTCTATCATGCCGCGATCACTCCGGCGCTGAACATCGGCCTGCTGGATCCACAGGACGTGATCGACCGCGTGATGAAGCGCGCGGGGTCCGTCCCGATGAACTCGCTGGAGGGATTCATCCGCCAGGTGATCGGCTGGCGCGAGTTCATGCGCGGCATCTATCAGCACCACGGCACGAAGATCCGCAACGGCAACTTCTGGGGATTTGAAACGCCGCTGCCGCAGGCGCTTTACGGTGCCACCACCGGCATTCCGCCGGTGGACCGCGTGATCCGGCAATTGCTGGACGACGGTTGGTGCCACCACATCGAGCGGCTGATGATCCTCGGAAATTTCATGCTGCTCTGCCGCATCAGACCGGACGACGTTTATCGCTGGTTCATGGAGATGTTCGTGGATTCCTACGACTGGGTGATGGTGCCCAACGTCTATGGCATGTCCCAGTTCGCCGACGGCGGGACCTTCACCACCAAACCCTATCTCTCCGGATCCAACTATGTTCTCAAAATGTCGGACGAGCCGAAGGGCGATTGGTGCGCGATTTGGGACGGCCTCTTCTGGACCTTCATCGCGGACTATCAGCCGTTTTTCCTCAAGAATCCGCGGCTCTCGATGATGGCGAGAAGCTGGGAGAAAATGAGCCCGGAAAAGCAGGCCGCGCACCGCGAGGCGGCGGATGGATTTCTAACCACGCTGCGGTGACGCTGTGTAAAATCTCCGTAAACTGGCCGATGCATCTTGAATGAAACCCGCTTCGGGAGCATTCCTCCGGATGTCATGAAAACCTCCGCACTGCTCCTGCTGATCTCCACCGCCGCCGCCCACGCCTGGCCGATCTATCAACTCCACGAGTGGGGCACCTTCACCACCGTCTCCGGGTCCGACGGCATCTTGCTTGCCGGCCTCGAGCGTGAGGAGGAAACCCTCCCGGCATTCGCCCATGCCCACCTCGGTTTGGAGAACGGCCAGTTCCCTAACATACAGGAAGTCAGCCGTATCCAACAACAACACGGCACCCGGGGAATTCCTGCGTCGTTCAAAGGCCTCGGCAAGCGGCCACTCACCGGCGTCACCGTGAAGATGGAAACCCCGGTGATCTATTTCCATTCCACCGAACTGGCACCGATCCGGGCGAAAGTGAAGGTCGGTTTCAACGGCGGCACCATCAGCCAATGGTATCCCCAACGCTCGTGCGGGGAGATCTTGCCCGAGCCAGCACCAGCGGCAGATCCGAAGAACCAACCGACTCCACTCAGCGCGTGGACGCTGGACTTCAACAAGCCCTATCAGGGATTGATCGAGTGGGACATCGACATTCTCACGCCCGCCCAAACCCGCGACGCGGTCCTCTTCAAACCCGGCGACAACGTCGGCTGGCTCCGGGCCCGCCAGCCCGTCACCAATGCCGTTCGCTCGACCAGTGGCGAATCGGAAGGCTACCTTTTCTACCGCGGAATCGGTCGGTTCGAGCTCGGTTTGAAAACCACCGTGAGCGCGGACGAAACCCTGCATGTGGAGAACCGGACGGGCGGACGCATTCCCTATCTGGTCGCCTTCGAGATCGCCGATGGAGAACTCCGCTGGACCGAAAAAGCAACCGGACTCGATGTGGGTGCGTCCGTCTCCATCCCGGAAGCCGATCTCAAGGCCGAGCCCGCCGGTTTCTGCGAGCCGCTCTATCAGGCGATGAGAACCGGTCTCGCCAACTGCGGCCTAACCGATGCCGAAGCACGCTCCATGGTCGAGACCTGGTGGCACAGCTATTTCGAAGCCCCCGGCCTGCGGGTCTTCTGGGTTCTGCCTCGCGCAGCAACCGATCGTCTCCTGCCGCTCGATGTCTCTCCACCACCGGCGGAAATCGTCCGCGTGCTGGTGGGTCGCAGCGAGGTCCTCCGCCCGCGTCAGGAAGCCGAGTGGCTTGCCGCCTCCCGCAAGACCGGCGACGAAGCCAACGCATGGACCGCCCTCGTCCAAACCGACCGCTTCGGTCTTGCGATCAAGGAGCGGGTGAAAGCTCTCGAAAGCGTGGCGTCGATCAAATGACCTCCGGGCCTGGTTGAGACAGCCGGGAAACTTTCTCCAACACCCCTCCCACCACCTCCGCCGCGATCGGCGTGGCCTCGTGGAGCAGGACGATGTCTCCAGTCGTTAGATCCGGCAGAATCCTCGCGAGCACTTTCCCCGCGTCCCTTTCAACCGCATCGTAGCCACGACGATTCCAAGCCATGACTTCCATCCCGAGGACCCTGGCGATGGGATGGGTGAAAAGATTCCGATGACCGACGGGAGCGCGGAACCACCGCGGTTTGATGCCGGTGACTTCCTCGATCACTTGCTGGCAACCGGCTATTTCGCGGAATGTCCGCCTCGGCCCGGCGCACCAGAATGACGCCTGCGGATGGGTAAGCGTGTGGTTGCCGATTTCATGGCCGCGGCGGATCACCTCGCGGGCGAGTTCCGGATGTGCCCGGACTTTCTCGCCAATCATGAAGAAGATTGCTTTGGTTTGATGACGATCTAGCAAGTCGAGCAGCACCGGCGTGTCATGGGGATCGGGGCCGTCGTCGATGGTGATGAGGATTTCCCCGGCATCGGTCGTGCAACGCACCGGACCCAGCCACTGGCAATACGGATTGAGAATGCTCCAACAACAACACGCGGCGATTCCCACGGCGCAAACCAGCGCCCACCCCCAACCCAATTTGAAGCCGATGCCGATGGCGGCGACATGCAGACCGACCAGCAGCGACATCCGCCACAAGCTGCCGGATTTGCCGGACCAACGCATCGAAGCCTGCCAGCTCAACACCAATGTGGCGGCCAAACTCATCACCGCCACGGCGATCCACACGTGGGAGAGAATGCCAACGATTCCCCCGGCCTCGCGGCGGAATATCGCCCAAGTCACGCAGCCGGCGAGCCACAGCCGCCACTGCATGGATGGGGATTTCGCGCCTAACACGAATGGCAGGAACTGCAGCACGGCGAAACCCAGCGGCAGTCCTAACAACCATCCGGCAATGCCAAGCGATCCGCTCAACCACTCCCCGAGCGCCACCAGAACCGTTAGCGGAACTTGGATTGCGAAAGCCATCGTCTCGCGGGCGTGCATTCCCCGGCAGCTCGCAAGCGCCTCGGCCTCCGCCACGACGCGCTCACCCGGCCCGCCGAAGACGCGGAAGAGAGCGGAGACAGCGCGGTTGTCGGGGGGATTGTTCATTGGAGCGCGGAATTCATTCCGCCAGGATTACCGGGTATGACTCGCGCGGAATGAATTCCGCGCTCCAGTAAGCCTTATTCCCACTCGATGCTGGCGGGTGGCTTGGTCGAGACGTCGTAAAGCACGCGGTTGATACCCTTCACCTCGTTGAGAATGCAGTGCCAGCTTCGACGAAGGAATGCCAAATCCGACAGCGGGCGAACCATAAAATGCGGAGTAAAGCTCATGTTATTTGAATTTCGCAACCAACTTCCGATTACGATTCGCGGTAAAACTATAAACCAATTTCTTGCTCACAACTTTATTGTTCTCGGTCCAGCCAACGAACTTGATTCCCTTTTTGGGCTTGGCTGTCAGCGTTACTTTCGCGCCTTTTTTGTAAATCTTCCCTCCTGTGACCTTTCCTTTGGTCGCGGGACTGGGAGTGGCCTTGATGGTGTAAGTCACAGGTACGATCGCCTTGATTCTGACGTTGTCGATCCAGCTCGGTTCGCTTGCCGAGGTGGATGCGGTGAGTTCGATCATCTGCAATTTGTGCACCGACAATTTCGGAACGACGACGACCGATTTGAAAAGCGGAGTCGTAGAGCCTGATTTCGTCGCGCTGTAAGTGATCTTGTCGTCTTCGAAAATCGCTTTGATCGCATAGGTTCCGGTCGAGAGGTTGAAGGTCTTCTGGTATTCGGGAGCTTCCTCGCCACCAGCTTCGGCATATATCGTCGCCGTGCCGTCACTGGCCTTGCCGAGATAGGTTCCAATGCGGGAACCATCGGTTAGGTAGAGGCGGATCTGGGTGCCCTGTCCGAGATTGTTCGCGCTGATGTTGCCGGCATATTCAATCTCGAAGCTCGAGGCTTTGACGGGAAGTTGCTTGGCACGGTAGAGTCCGGAGTAGGTGTTTGTCATCCGTGCTTCGAAACGTTTGTTCGCCACTCCGCTATTCGCCAGCTGATCCGGAGATACGTTGATGGCCCAGCCTTGGGGCAGCTTGTTGTCATCGAAGTTCAGGAACTCATCGAAGCCGTTCACGACGACCGGCGTCTTGGCCAAGGTGCTCACGACGGTGCTCGTCTGCTGAATATTGCCGACGTTGGATCTGGCAAGAACGTAGAACGAATAGGTCTTTCCTGACTGACCGCGGTAAATCGCCGAGGTTTTGGTAGTGTTGGTGAGCCATGCGCTGTAGCTGGTGCCGCCGTTGCTTGAGACATAGACCGTGTAACCGGCAAGACCGCTACCGCCGGAGCCACCGGTGTTTCTCCAGGAAACCGTGAAGTCTGGAGTAACCGTAGCCGGAAGCGAATTGATTTGGGCACTGGGAATCGTCGCGTCGATGGTCACCCGTGCCCGCTTTGCCGGGTCGGTGCCTTTGGAGGGATCGAGCGGGTCCACCTGATCCGTGGTGATGGCCTCATTCGCGTCGAAGACGATGCTGGCGATGTTGGGAATGACCTCACCGGTGGTCAAGGTGGCTTTCGGGGACACCGAGTAGGAGACGAAGCCCATGCCGCGACCGGTGCCGTCTTCGGGTGGGAGGAAGCCGGTGAGGACGTTGGCGGGAGGCAGCTCCGTGTCGGGATCGATGGAGTAGAAGTTCGCATACACCACGCCGGTCGAGCTGTGGATGCCGGCTTCCATCAGCACATCGAAGGTCTGCCCGTTGTAGGTCATCGAGATCGTCTCCTCGAATTGCTGCTTGCCGGGAGGAATGACCAGATTGTTGTCGGCAAAGCCGATGCCGGTGAGCAGGAAGCTGCTCCAGTCAAAGCGGGGATCAAGTTGGTTGGTAATCCTGACCATCTGCGCCGGAGCTGTGGCGGTCGCGAAGTTCTCGAAGGTGATCCGGTAGTCGAAGACGCTGCCCAGATTGGTGACGTAGTTTTCCGTTCCGTATCCCGAAGGGCCGTAAAGCGCATTGGGGTCGCGGGATCGCGCCGTTGCCGAATCGTCGTCATCGCCATCTTCGCCGGGCGGAATTGTAGGAGGAAGTTTGGGACGAGGAGCGTCATCCATCCAACGATCAGGGCGTTCGGCAGGACTTCCAGGACTGTCAGGCATTCCGGTGTCAGAGCCTTTATCGTTCCGATCCTTCCACGGACCATCGCCATCTTTCCACAGAATTTTTTCTTCCGTGAACCATGAATCGATCATCTTGTCAGCCTTATCCATTGTTTTGTCTGCCTTTTCCTTTATATCTGGCAGGTTTTTCTTTCCCCAATTGTATAAATCCTTGGTGATCTCCTCCACCAAGACCTTGCCCGCCACCCCTAAACCTACTAACCCTATCGCGATTACAGGAGCAGGTAATTCCCCAGAAGGGTCAATCAACCCGGTTGGCATATTCAGACAATATCTATAAAAATTTAAATCACCACCATTGAGGCCGATTGGATCGAGTGATGTAAAGCGTCCTATATGCGATGAGTAAAGCCGCGTCCTCATGAACTCCAATCCGCTCAGGTCGGAGGAGACACCATGTTCGCCAACAAACTTAAGGGAACTTCCATTTACTCGTAATTTGTTGTATTTCAGAGGATTCTGGCATGCTGAATGCTTGAATATCGATCATGGCTAAGGATCCGAAAAGATATATCGAACGGGCGGAGCGCGGTCTTTTTGATGCAATGGACCGCAT
>JBGSOI010000120.1:0-12934 GCA_041739215.1 Akkermansiaceae bacterium | reverse complement strand
GATCTTCGAATACATCGAAGCCTACTACAACACGCACCGCAAACACTCGTCGTTAGGCTACCTGACCCCGGCCCAATTCGAGGCCAAAATCCACTCTCTTAACTGAACCAAAACCGGTCCAAAAATCCGTTGCATCTCATCCCACAACCTCTCCTGTAACGAGGTCCTTCACTGGTGAACCGGAGTTTCCTCCCAGCGTCGAGCAGTCATGCAAAACTTCATCATCTTCTTCCCGGAGGATCTGCCCCGGTGCCAAGCGCTTCTTGTTGAACACATCACCGAAGAATTTTTCAATCAGATCTTGATCGGGAACGCGGCTGTCATATGCGGGATAGCCGATCGTCGCAACAAATTGATTTTTCTGAGGACGTGTTGTGGCAAGTCTCAACGGGCTGGCCAGCGTGGCTCCCTCGCCATTAGTTTGTTCGATTTTCAACATCGCGATGTCGGGACCTGGTTCGGGCTCGATATAGAGAACATCCTTGATGAAGAAGACCTGGGTTTCGGAGCGATCATACTCCTGACGGAAATCGAGTTTGGCTGACATATTCCCGTTTGGAAATCCGCGCTTGAAGACAAAGTTTCCGCCGTTTTGGTAGGCAAAGACGTTGGCTACATGTCGGTTGGTAACGATGATGTCGTCGTCGATCAGCCAGCCCGTCCCAACCCATTCGAAATCGGAATTGTTCAAGAGCTCCACTCGCCCGATGGCTGGGATGGCTGCATCAAGGTTCTGTTTAACACCATTGCCATCAAAGAGTCGTTTTTTCCAAATATCAGCGTCCGGCGCTTTCAGTCGTTCGTCAGTGATATAGTAGGTGCCATCCTGGACCAGCAACACTGGTCGACCTACTCTTTGCACGATCGTTTCCAACGCCATGCCTTCGTCCATGGCCTCGAAAGCCTCCAACGCGCCAGCGGGGCTCGACATCGCTTCGTGGACTGCTCGGGTTGTGCGCTTTAGTTCTTCGTCATGCTGGAGATTCCTGGCCATTTCGGCTAGCTCTGGATCGTTGCGGAGAATTCTCTGGGATGCTTCGCGGAGCAGATTGCGTTTGTCGTTCATGGATCGAGTAATTTGAGTGTGAGATGGGATGTTGATCGGAGAGTAGTCGTGAAGTTACAGGCAGAGGCATTCATCTGAAATCCGATTTGCCTGAATCCTATCTGGACCGAAGTTCGGCTAGCATCTGTGATTCACTGAGACCTGCAGCTCAGTGCGGAAGGGGTCAGTTATTACACTTTTTGCTGAAGTAGGCGTCGCCGAGTGTGATTACCAGTTTAACGACCCAGCCGTAGGCAGGAATCGCGCTGAGAAACTCCAGCACCTGTTTCGCGACAGGCCAGGCAGTGCAGAAGTTCAATTCTGCCATAGGTGTGGTCTGGAATTCCGCGCTTTCGGCAAACGTTGTTACGGCTGCGTCGATTTCTTCATTAGTAATAATTTGCATGGTTCTCTTTGTTTTTGTTGTTTTTGGTTTCAGCCTTCAGACTGGAATATTGTGCCCCTGTTTATCCATAAACATCAGGTAGGAATATGTTAAGTCTGCCATTGGTGGCTGGCGGAGTTCTATCTTTTTGTTCAGAATCCCCAGGTTGCGTTGTTGCCTCGGGCATCCACATGGACGAATGAGGAGTAGAGTCCAACCCCGCCGTGAAAGAACCCGGCCGCCCTTAACTCCAGCAGTTTGGCGGCGGATTGCGAGGGGCTGGCTCCGGAAACGGTGAAATCCGCCGCATTGAAGCGCATGTGTTGACTCAATCCGGCACCGGCGATGCACGTATTATAGGGCTGGTTGCGATAGACACTTGTGAGGCGGATAGGCAGGCCAAGCTCCGATCGGAGCCGATCCAGCACCCGGGCGGTGGAGGCGATATTGGGCCACAGGTTTCGCGGCGGCGGTTGATTGCGCCCGGCGCATGGGCCTGAAGCATTTGAGCCGCCCATCACAAGGAACTCTGGCGCCGAGAAGTGCTGTAGGCCCAGTGTGGCGATGAAGCTGACAAAGTCTGGATCGATTTGCGCCGGGAGAGCGGAAAAGGCCGGCTCGTCTGAGGCTTCGTCGCGTTCTTGTTCCTCGGTAGCGTTGAGGGCCTCTGAGGTAGCGAATAGTTCTAGATTGATTTCTTCTGACATATGGATTGTGTGTTTTTGGTGTTAATGATTTGGGAGTATCTATCTGGGGCGATGATCTCTGATCTGGCTTGCAGTGGGCTCGAAATAAGTGAACCCATGTGCCGCAGAAACCGCCCTTGCATCGATACCCAGAGGGTCCGCCCGATTCCATGGCTGCACGTTCGCGTGATTTGTGAGATGGCGTAGCGAAGGGTGGGCGCGTTTTAGATGAGCCAGCAACTGGTGGAGTGCCTCGATCTGTTTCGGAGTGTATCTCTCTCCACCGCTTTGCATGTTCGCCAGACTTATTCCAATGGAGCATTTGTTGATGCTTCCCTCACCGGAGGGCGCGGGGATCGTCGAGCCGACATGGGCCGCGCGGTGAGCATCGTCCACGCACTTGTAGATGATGGGTGTGGAGCCGTCGGCATCTCGGGTCCTGGCTGAGTCGCGTCCGTCGCGAGCGATGACGTAGTGGTAACTCAGCCCTACGCTGCGAAGATGATTGATGCTCGACATGGCACTCGCTCCCGCCGTGGCGTGCAGGACGATGAGAGTTGGCTGCACACTCCGTAGAGTGGTGGAAAGCGATCGGGGTAAAGCAACGATATTGAGCGCCCCGTCCGGTGGGGCGGCGGCATCGCGCTCCCTTGGCAGGGGTATTTCAAATTCCGCAGCTACCTGCCCGGCTTCCAAGGCGGTTTCTTCCTTCACCTGCGCGATTGCCATTTGCTCTTCCGTTTCGGGCAGAATCTCCAGATATCCGAGCCGGTCTTCCGGTTCTTCTTCCTGCTCAATCTCCGCGTCATGCCCGGCTGTTGCGAGGGCTTGCGCTGAGAATGCCGCCAAAGGGATATTTCCACCCAAGTCCAGGAACTCCTGCGCGAATGTCAGCGCGTTGTTCCAGCGGTTGACAAGACCTCGCCAAAACCTGCTTCTTTCGTCCCGGCCGACAACTTCCCGCTCGTATCGCTCCCTGGCCGCGCGCATCCGCAGGAGAAATGGTGCCGGGCGCACCCGCTCGCCGGCAGCGCGCGTGATCGGTCCCACGTCACTATCCACGCGCACTCCCAGCGCCATCTGGTAGATGGAAGCCGCCCCGCCTGCCCCGCGGTTGAAAATGCAGTCCCGCAGGTAGCTTTCCACCGCATCGAAAGGAGTCCAGCGGTCTCCGGCGTCGGTATAGCTTGCGATGTAGCGTTGGGCATAGTCCTCAGCTTCATCGTAGCGGCCGGACTCGACCAGACGCCGCAGGTTCGCCGCCTCGACCGGGTGAAAGCGGTCGTTGATACCGGCGACTTCGTAAGTACCGCCGCCGTCGCCGGGGGGCAATGGATAGACTTTCAGCCGCCCTTGGTTATCGCGGCGTGCTTCAAAGTTTACGATTTTTTCCGCCATGCGAAGGCGGTCTGTTGGATTGCTCATCGGTAAAGATTTGTTGGATGACCGGTATTCAGCTTGAGGCTTCTATAATTGACCGGTCTTGCCTGTTCACTGCGGGGCCTGGACCATGCCCATGCCGACATCGAATGGATCGAACCCAGGGGCCAGGCCGACTTTGGTGGCACCGCCTGCGATAGTGGCGGAGAGCATGGATTGACTGAGAGCGCCCGCCTGCTGGAGGGCTTGGGCGTGAAGAGCCGCCACTCCGGCGACATGGGGCGTGGCCATGCTGGTGCCGCTCATGGTGGCAAAACCTCCGCCTGGCTTTGCCGAGGTGATGCCCACTCCGGGACCGGAAAGTCCGGCACCGGTGTTTGAGAAAGGAGCGATCGACCACCCGCCGGGACCTTCACCCAATGCGGCTACGGAGATGAAACCGCGGGAAACGGCAGGAGGAGCGACCGCGATCTTGAAGGATGGATTAACACTGCGTTGGCTCTCGTTTCCGGCGGCGGCGATAAGGACGCAATGCTTGCCGAAGCCGCTCATGGCACCGATCATCTGGGCGAGTCCCTCGAAGAGGGCGACATTGAGCCGGTAGCCCTGCAAGGCCCGCGAGACGGCCATCTCGGTGGGCATCCCTTGATTCTCCATCTGCCTGACGGCACCAGGGAAATCGATGCCAAGGGACATGGAGATGACGTTGGCTCCGTTTTCGACCGCCCATTGGATGGCGGCAGCAACAGACGGGCTGTCTCCCCTGCCGGGTGCCAGCACCTTGCCAATGAGGGCCCGGGTGACACCGGGAGCAACGCCGATGCGGACGCCCGCGACCACGCGCCCGAAGATGGTGCCAGCGCAGTGGGTGCCGTGGCCGTTGGTGTCTCCATTGCCGGTGCCGGTAAAGTCTTTTTCCACGATGTTCACACCCGCGAAGGCGGCGTGGGTCCTATCAATGCCGGTGTCCAGAACGGCAACGGTGACGCCCGAGCCGTTGAAGCGGGAGGTGTTGGATTTCACCGCTTGGATACCCCATGGAATACTACCTGCGGCAGGGGCCGCGAGGATGTCACGTTCCATCGGCTCGATCAGATGCATCGGCATGCTGGGTGCGATCATCATGGTGCTCGGATCGTTCACGACCATAGGGATGTCGCTGTCGTCCAATTCCTCTTGGCCGATGTCCAAACCGATGGGGCCGAAGTTCGCAGCCTCGTCGAAGTTGCGCATTCCAGGCAGAGCAAGACCGCCGAATGGATCATTGTCCGGTCGGACCGGTTGTTTCAGAACGATGTAGTTTTGTTTCATGGGGGGTCGGAACTGTTGGATGTGGGTTAGAACTTCATCTGATGGAATGGGTGGGAGGTCTCCCGGGTTGGCGGGTGCGTGGCCGGACATTTACGGGAGAAATGGTTTGTTGCGGCCACTAACCGGAGCTTGCGCGGTTTGCTGGATTTCATCCCCCCACCGTGATCTCCGCCACATTGCTCCATTGGCCGATGCGTTGGGCGTCCTTGGAGTAGATGGCGCGGTATTTCCATTTGGCGGAGGTGGCGGGCATGGGGGTGGTGTCGATGTAGTTGGGGCGGGTATCGAGGGCGAGATGCTAACGGGTGCTCCTGCTGGTAGCTGGAATCGAAAAATCTTTGGTGGTCATTTCTCTGAAAGCCTGAGTGTTGGGGTTGTGATTCTTGTGGGGATGACATTCCGGTCCATGTCTCCGGCGAGGGTGAAGGTGAGGTCCTTGAGGAAGACGGGCTCGTCGAAAGACCAACCGTGGGAAATGGAATCGACGACGGGGTTGGTGGTGGGGTTGGTTTTGGGGAAGCGGGCACCGCAATCGACGCCGACGGCTTTGGCGGGGGCGGATTCGGGGAGGCTTACCCGTCCAGCGCGTGGGGCGACGCCAATGCGTTTGACGTTGGAGAGTTTAAGGACTGAGCGCAAACGTGTTGGCCCTGGCTCGCTAGAGAACGAACCGCCTTTGAGGGCACGGGTGCAGACGATGGAGCCGGGCATGATCTTCGGGGAGGAAGTGGAAGGACCGCACCGCGCATCCATCTGATAGAAGAACAACAGAATGATCTTCGGAGATCAAGGGGGTGGGGTGAGCAAAATCGGAACTGTTGTTAGGGAGGATGTAATAAATAAGGTTAGTTGCGAGGAAGCACAGAGGATGAAGCGCGCGGAGTTGATCGTTGATAGTGAAGTGTTTGCGGTGGACGCGCGGGGTGTGGAGGAAGGAGGGGATCTGGTGAAGACGAGGAATTGGAGCGAGACGCACCTGGCACGGTCTGCCGCGAGACGCGGTCAGCCACGAAGAAGATGAGGCTCGGAGTGAGCCGGCTTCGCTGGGACGCTACGCCGGGCCGAGTGGTTAATTTGGCTTTGCCTCGGAGGCGCGGGGGCTTTCGAACGTGAAAAGGAACTTTTGGTGAAGACGATGAGTCGGAGCGAGCCGGCTTCGCTGAGACGCTACGCCGGGCCGAGGACGCGGCCAGCTACCTTGGGGAGCTTTGGGAGGTATGAAGTTGATCGAATCCTGAATTGTGGTTAGGGTATCCAAAATATTGTTACTGTCGGGTGAGGGGGGACTTGCGCATGGAAAGTTAGAGAAGAGAGCGGGTTAGGTGGAGTGGCGGATTCGTGGATGTGATTGGCTTGCCGGATCCGGCGGATTGCGGCAGAAACCCGGTCAATGAGAATTGTCCGCCCGGAGCAAAACTGGTGTGTCCTGTTAGCCGCGACAGGCGAGCGGCTTTGCCTGCAGCGGCTGGCGCTGAGGTGCGGCTACCGGATCTGCGAGATTTGCGAGGAGCTGGATTGCAGCGAGAGATACATGCACCGGGTGTTCATCCGTGACATCGGGATGCCGCCGAAGGAATGGATGCGGTGGGAGCGGATGGTGGTGGCGGGGCGGAAGCTGATCGGTGGCAAGCGGCCGGAGGAGATCGCGGCGGAGCTGGGGTTTTCCTGCCAGAACAATTTCAGGCGGGAGTTTCTGACAATCTATCGGGTGCCGCCGGTTCAGTTCCAGATGGAGCGCTGGGGATTGGGTGACGAGTGGCAAAGGATGGCGAGGAATCCTGAGGAGGTCATTGTCAGGATGCAGGTTCCGATACACGGGCATGGGGTCCCGGGGGAACGGGGAACGAAGAGAAGAGCGGAATGAATTCCGCGGTCCCGAGGATTGGAAACGTTTCCCGGATTCGAATGCCACCTGCGAAATCCACGACCCCGCCCAAGCCTGGAATGCTCTGACCGTCGGCGCTTTCATCGAGAAAACCGAAATCTCGGATCCCACGCTCTCATCCTAGGTTGCGATTGCCGACGCGGGGGATCCGCGATGCCGTGCTGCATCTCCCCAAGGGCGACCAGATGCGTCTTTGATCGCTCGTGCCACTTGAGGTTGCGGATGCGCATCCGGGCATCGACTTCCAGGACCGGATCTGCGGCGGTTCCGCCCACATCATCCGCACCCGCATCCCTGTCTGGCTGTTGGAAACCGTGCGCCGTGACGGCCGGACCGATGCGGATTTCCTCCCCGATTATCCCTCACTGACCGCCGAGGACCTCGCCAACGCCTGGAACTACGCCAGAAGCCACCGCGAGGATATGGACTGCGAGATTGCCGCCAACGGAGACGACTCATGATCGCCCGGTTCTATTCCAACGAGAATTTCCCCTCCCGGTGTTCATCGCCCTGCGAGGACTCGGGCACGATGTCCTCACCTCTCGCGACGCGGGCAAGTCCAATGAGGCGATCCCCGATGAAGAGGTGCTGTGCTTCGCCATCGAAAACCAACGCGCCGTCATCACCCACAACCGTCAGGACTTCATCCGCCTGCACCGCCAGAATTCGCCGCCCATCTTGAGGGCAAGCTCGCATGGGTGCGTTTCATCCAGCCAGAAAAGGAAACGAAACGGCGAGCAATCTTCGACCGAATCGATTGGAATTAGACCGCCTGCCCGAGAATGGACCCTTTCGCGCCGCCTAGACTCGTTTTTGGAGGACCTGGCCGCAGTTCAGATCCTCGGTTGCATAATCAAGCGTAGCCGCGAGTTTGCTGCATGATTTGCCCGGCCTCGCGCGATGCGTCACTTGTTCAATTGGGCGAATTTATTTCCGTAGCCGGTTTGTATGCTCGCGATCGGAATCAGGTAAAACCCACTCACCCATCAGTTTCCCGGCTTTCACCTGCGATCCGCCACCGCTTGATCACCGAGGAGGAGGTCGTCAGCTCCATCCTGGGTGTGCATTCTTTCGGGCGCGCAGAGAAATTCATCCAGGAAGTCTATTGGCGGCGTTACTGGAAATCCTGGCTGGCGCTGCGCCCGGGGGTCTGGAATGAATATCTCAGTTATCCAGCAGAAATGATGCACCTCCCGGCGATCCAGCAGATCGAGGAATCTCGTTCTGGGAATGCGGTGATCGATCATTTCGCGAATGAGTTGGTAAGCACCGGCTACCTCCATAATCACGCGCGGATGTGGTTCGCCGCATGGTGGGTGCATGAGGCGCGACTGCCTTGGCAAGCTGGCGCAGCATTCTTCTTTCGCCACCTACTCGATGGCGATCCTGCTTCTAATACCCTCTCGTGGCGCTGGGTCGCAGGCATGCAGACTCCCGGGAAAACCTATCTCGCACGTCGCAGCAATCTGGAAAAATACCTGGCTCCCGAGCTTCTCAATTCTCTCTCCGGCGGTTTGGCCGCTTTCGAGAATCCGCATCCCCTTCAACCGGGCTTCGTTGCAAAACCATTGATTACCCAAGCAAATTTATCACCCGAATCACCAATCCTAACGTCCAACGTCGGGCTCTGGATCCATGAAGAAGATCTTGCGGTGGAAAACTCGCCACTCGGGGAACGATCATTTTCAGAGATGATCGTGACTGCCAATATTGCCGCTTGGGATACTTTTCGATTCCCTGCCCCCAAAAGAAAATGGCTGGACGATGCGCTGGAAGATGCCGCCATCCGTGCCGAGCAGCATTGGAAAGCCCCGACCACCCGTGAGGGCCATCTCGATCAAATCGTCTCTTGGGCGAAGTCAAACAAGCTCCAACAAGTCGCGACCATGCGCCCGGAAATCGGGCCTCTGAATGACTCGTTACCCATGCTGCGTGCCGCGCTTGCCGAGGTGGGAAGTCTCCTTGTCCTTGTGGATCGCCAGGAGGACCTCGCCATTCGAAGCTTTGCCACTGGTGGTTTTTTCCAATTCTGGGAACGCGTGCAGAAGAAGCTTTTTGCGCAGCAGAGCAAGAATCCACTTCCATCCTCCCAACAACTCACGATGGATCTTCTGCCGTGAGTATTTCCGAAAAAAACATTCTCATCATCGGCGGCGGACTCGCCGGTCTGGCGTGTGCGCTCCGGCTGTACGAGGCGGGTGCCAGGCCATTGATCTTGGAGGGTAGCGATGCCCTCGGCGGACGTGTGCGGA
The DNA here is from genome assembly GCA_041739215.1 of Akkermansiaceae bacterium. Taxonomy (GTDB): domain Bacteria; phylum Verrucomicrobiota; class Verrucomicrobiia; order Verrucomicrobiales; family Akkermansiaceae; genus Luteolibacter. The sequence goes on along the minus strand of JBGSOI010000120.1, from coordinate 3,990 downwards.
CTGATGAGGTCGATGGATTTTTGTTGGACCGAGGATTTCAAGTGTATCTCGATGCCTATCCGGAAGCAGGGATCTTACTGGACACAAAGAGACTCGATCTGCGGCCCTTCGAGCCAGGAGCACTGATCTATCAAAATGGCAAATTGCACCGGGTGATGGATGTCTTCCGCGAACCAAGGCATCTCCTAACAAGCGCCTTGGCTCCGATCGGATCGATTCCGGACAAGCTGCGTGTCGCCTTGCTCAAGTGGCGGTTAGGCCGAGCCGGTCTTGATGAAATCGCCTTGCATGAGGATATGACGACGGAAAAATTGCTGATCAGTGATGGATTCTCTCCAGCGATGATTGATCAATTTTTCCGCTCATTCTACGGCGGAATTTTTCTCGAGAACGATCTCCGCACCTCCAGCCGGATGTTTGAGTTCACCTTCAAAATGTTCTCACAAGGCAGTGCGACTCTCCCGGCGCTGGGAATGGGTGAGATTCCCCGCCAGCTCGCCGCCCGTTTGCCGGCGGCCGCGATCCGGCTCGCCGCACGCACCGTGGAAATCTGCCCGGGCCGCATCACTCTCGAGTCCGGCGAGCAGCTTTCTGCCGACGCGATTGTCGTGGCGACAGATGCCACATCAGCGGCGCAGTTAGTTCCCGGGCTGGAGTGTGAGGCAATCACTTGGAGATCCGTCACCTGTCTTTACTTCGCCGCCGTCCACTCGCCGCTCCGGGAAGCGATCATCGCACTGCGCGGCGCGGGCAGTGGGCTGGTCAACAACGTCTGCGTGCCATCAGACGTGGCAGCGAGCTATGCGCCGCCGGGTCAGGCGCTGATTTCGGTTTCCGTGTTAGGGATTCATGACCTAGCAGGTTTAGAGTCGCAGGTGGTGAGGGAACTGGAAGCTTGGTTTGGCCAGGAAGTGCGGGAATGGCGGCATCTGCGGACCGAGCGGATCGAGCGGGCACTCACGGAACAAGCCCCCGGCAGCGGTTTCAGCGGTCCGGGATTTCGCCATCACGGCGGTATTTTCGTCTGCGGGGATCATCTTTGGAGCGCATCCATCGAGGGAGCGATCATCTCAGGCTTGCGGACAGCAGATGCGATTCTAGAAACCTCGTGATCTCTATGAAAGGCGTTAAAAAACAAAATCTGCCGGAAAAAATCTGCCTCCATTGCGGGCGACCCTTTGCTTGGCGGAAAAAATGGGCGCGCGATTGGGAAAATGTCCGATATTGTAGCGATGCCTGCCGCCAGGGGAAGACTCCTCCCATCAGGCAAAGGCTAGGCAGTCTTATCTGAGCTACAGCCATCCATGCTTTTGCGGATTCCAACTTGCGTAATGTCCGAGCGAGGCGAGTCGTTGAAGGATGAAGGCAAAACAACTCAAGCAGCTTAGTAATATTTGTTTCTTTCTCGGCTTTGCGTCGATTTTGGGTTCAATTGCCATTTGGTTCCTAGCGGGTGGGACCTCACCGGAGACCGTCGCCCACGCTGAGCGCTTCGGAATCTTTGTCGGCCTCTGGGCACCCACTTTTCTCATCCTTTCAAACCGCTTCGATCGCTACGCGGATCGTACTGCCTGAGACATCGAAGACTGTTTACGGCCCCAATCCTCCCTGTGCGCTTTTTGAGAATGCAGACGATCACCGCCAGTGACATCGGTCGCATGGACATATTCTCCCGGGTCCAGTTCGCAACCTCCCTTCCCGGAGCAAAGCCTATCTGCCTGATCGGCACCAGCGATGCTTCTGGTAGAAGCAATCTCGCACCATTTTCCAGCACCCTGCATCTCGGGTCAGATCCCTGCCTGCTCGGGATGGTGAGTCGCCCTGATCTGGTGGAAAGACACACCCTTGCCAATCTAATCGCAAGCGGGTGCTGGACGATCAATCACCTGCACCAGGGGATCCTCATGGCCGCGCACCAATGTTCCGCACGCTACCCGAAGGAAGTCTCCGAGTTTGAGGCGACCGGACTCACGCCGCATTTTGAAACGGGATTCTCTGCGCCCTTTGTCGCCGAATCCCGCCTCCGCATGGGATTGGAACTGGAGGATATTATCGATATCCCGGCGAATGGCACGAAGCTAATCGTCGGGCGCGTGACCCTCGTTCAGGTCGCTGAGGGAGGCCTCCTGGACCAGGGTGGGATCGATCTGGTAGGCCTGGATTGTCTGGCCTCCACCTCGCTGGATACCTATTTCACCATCCAGCCTCTTGCCAGGCTTGCTCATGCGAAGGTCGGAATCGAGCTCACTCAGATTTAGGGAAAATGGTTCTCACGCTAATCTATCCGCATCAGCTTTTCCGCAATCATCCGGCTATCGCAAAAGGCAGAGAAGTCTGGCTGATCGAAGATCCGCTGTTCTTCGGAAACGATCCGCATTGGCCGATTGCCATGCATCTGCATAAGCTCATGCTCCACCGGGCCTCGATAAAGGCTTATGCCGCCGAACTCGAAGCTGCGGGGCAGATGGTGAAATTCATCGAAGTTCCGGCAGGGTCCACGAGCGATGGAACAGATTTGCCAGAGAGTGGATTGCCGGACTCCGTCATGGAGACCCATCTCGCCGATCCTGCGGATCACCTGTTCAATAATAGGCTTGGACGGTTCTCACAGAAGCGCGGAGTCCGCACGATCAGGTTCAAAGTGTCGAATGAGGTTGCTACCTATCGCCCCGAAAAATGGTCCACGAATCGATGAGAATGCGAACGAGTCACGATTGAAGAAAAGAAGAAGAGGAAGGCACCGCGAATTTGGCGAATCTCGAAGATGATCTGAAAGCGACAGAAAATCGTGATCTTGATTCTGAGGATTCGCAAAATTCGCAAAATTCGCGGTGCCTAAACTCTTGGAACACCGCAGCCACCTCGCTGTGTGTTCCATCCTTCAAAATGAACCTTACGCGACGCCAGTCAGCAATCGTCGTCGGACTCTGAGCCCCGCTTGGTGGCACCGATCACCTCTTTCAGAAATCGTTTGCGATGCTTGGTGATTCTCCCGCTCACCCGCTTCCGCCACATGCGGAAGCTCGATGGCTTCATCTCCTTTCTCATCAGCTTGATGACTTGTGCTTCCGAGAGGCCGGTTTTCTCTTCGATGGTCTCAAAGGTGGTCCGGTCCTCCCACGCCATTCGGATGATTCTATCTCGCTCACTGACCGTCATCTGGCATACCCTTAGGTCGTCTTAGTAGCCATGCACCCGATTTTATCCGGAAATGGGAATCCGGGAAGGGAATCTCAGTTCTGAATCCGCGCTTTGCCTATTCTGCCTCGAAAACGGCATGCTACCCAGCCACGCAAGTCCGGTGATCAAGAATCTGAAGTCCCAAGGTGTCATCGACTGTGATTTCACTTCTCCGAATTTAACGAGCCTCAAGGCACCGAGGCCATTTTCGGTTCGACGCAACTAATGAACATGCTCTTCCGATTCGGTGGAGCAAGTTACCTGCCGAGGAAGATATCTCCACACGGTATTCCTGCGCGACATCGGACTGCCGCCGAAGGAACGGATGCGGCGGGAGCGGATGGTGGTGGCGCGGCGGAAACTGATAGCCGGCAAGCGGGCGGAGGAGATCTCGGCGGAGCTGGGGTTTTCCTGCCAGAATAATTTCAGGCGGGAGTTTCTGACGATCTATCGGGTGCCGCCGGTTCAGTTCCAGATGGAGCGCTGGGGATTGGGTGACGAGTGGCGGCGGGCGGCGAGCAATCCGGAGGAGGTGATTGTCAGGATGCAGGTTCCGATCCATGGGCATGGGGTCCCGGGGGGGGGCGGGGAACGAAGAGAAGAGCGGAATGAATGTCCGCGGTCCAGTTGGAGCTTGGAAGTTCTTACTAGGGCGATTCTTCTGAAGAGGTGGACGCGATCCGGATCCGTGGGGCACGGCAGCATAACCTGAAGAACATCGACGTGGACATCCCGCGGGGGAAACTCGTGGTGATCACGGGGCCGAGCGGATCGGGGAAATCGTCGCTGGCATTTCACACGCTGTATGCC
>JBGSOI010000119.1:0-83480 GCA_041739215.1 Akkermansiaceae bacterium | reverse complement strand
GATCTTCGAATACATCGAAGCCTACTACAACACGCACCGCAAACACTCGTCGTTAGGCTACCTGACCCCGGCCCAATTCGAGGCCAAAATCCACTCTCTTAACTGAACCAAAACCGGTCCAAAAATCCGTTGCATCTCATCTAGCTTCCCTCTACAAATGGTGATGGGATTTAAGAATCCATTTCTTCAGCAGTGAACCAGCTCAAGCCGAAAAAGACGGTGAAGGCAACTCCGCTGCGCTCCGTGCCTCATCTCTGACGTTTCTGAGCAATTCACTCCCGCAGCCCGACGTAGTCGAAGACGAAGCCGTTGCTGAGGAACTTGCCGGCACCGGAGCCGCTGCGGTTGTCGAGGGTGAGGGTGTTGGTGCCGGACTTGAAGGCGGACTTGGGGATGCGGAGGGTGAAGACGCGGTCGTAACCGCGGTGGATGCCGAAGGTGATGCTGCGGCTGTCGTAGGTTTGGGGCGGGCCGGGATCGCGGCTGGTCCAGTCGTTGAGCCGGACGATGGGGCGGGAGCCGTATTGGGAGACGGTGATGCCGATTTCCAGATCGCGGTCCTTGATTTCCCCGGAGGTGAGCTTGAAGAGGATCTTGTTGCCGGTGTTGACGTCGGCCCATTGGGCGGCGGGGAAGTCGTGGAGGTTGGCGGGGATGGGTTCGCGAATGGGGAAGGTGACGGGGCCCCAGGGCAGGTGGCGTTTGTCGGAGGGGTGCATGGAGTTCATTTTATCCGCATTGCGGAAGCCGGACGGGGTGCCATCGGGCAGGCCGAGCCGCCAGAGATAGTGCGGCAGGCCGGGGTCGGTTAGGGCGGCGGTGACGGGGGCTGTGCCGACGGTGAGGGTGGATTTGGCGACGGCGAGCTCGCCGCGCATGAGCCGCGCGGTGTAGCTGCCGGGCTTCATGGAGGTGGTGGTGAATTTCCCGTCAGGGGCGACGCGGGTCCAGTATTGGGCGGTGGGATTGGAGAGATAGACGGTGTAGGGGACGTCTTTCATGAGCCCGGCGGCGGTGCCGGTGACGCGGCCGCGCTCGGCGACCCAGGCCTTGAGCCCGAGGTCTTTCATCCAACCCATGGCGGGCATTGCGGGCTGGGGGCCGGCGGTGAAGCAGAGGGCGTAGGGGCCGTGGAGCTGGTCCTTCCGGAAATCCTCGGTCTGGGCGTGGCCGGAGAACATGTAGAAGTAGATCTCCTCGGTGGCACCGGCGGTCTGGGTGTTGATGTCGCGGAAGAAGGGGCCACCGGAGGAGCTTTCGTAGGAGCCGATGGCGAAGTAGGCACCGATGCTCGCCCCGCGGGAGCCGTGGATGGCGTCGTCGATGAAGGGGACGGCGGAGTAATACTTGGAGGAGGTGCGGCCGTCGGGGAGGATGAAGATGTCCTTGGACTCGATGGCTTTGGCGGAGGTGTCGTCGCCGGGGCGGTCGAGGTTGCCCTGGCTGAGGACCTTGGAATCGAGGCGGGCGATGAAGCGCATTTCCCCGGGGTGCGGACAGGTGGCGGCCCAGGTGGCCATGAAGACGTTAGGCTCGCCTTTTTTGAAGGCGTAGTAGTGGGTGACGAGCGGACTGAGGACGGTGACGAGGATGCGGTCGTCGCCGAACGGCGTGGCGGTGACGGTGGATTTGCCGAAGCCGGAGTTGATGTGGGAGCCGCTGGGGTTGGTCTGGAGCTGGGTCCCGTTGACGCGGATGGACTGGAGGTTGCCGTTGGTTTTGTGGATCTGGACGACGAGGGAAGGGGCGGAGTCGCAGTCGATAGTGAGGAATTTCCCCTCGTCCTTGAGCGAGAATCCGGCGCTGGCGGTTTGGACGGCCAGCAGCAGCGCGAGGAGGAGTTTCATGAATGGCACGGGGATGGATACGGTTTCCGGGGCGGACATGATCGTTACCCGAACGGGTTAGATTTCCTCCGGGTGAGAGGAGCTGGAAAATGGTGGCTTGAACGCTTGCCCGGATGTCCCACACTACCTGCATGAACAAGCGCATCGAGATCGACCCGAAGATTTGCCACGGGAAGCCTGTCGTCCGAGGCACCCGTGTCTTGATTTCCACGATTCTGGGAGCGCTGAGCGGAGGCGATAGCGTCGAGGAGATTCTCGAAGACTATCCGGCGATCTCGGCGGAGGACGTGGCGGCCGCGCTCGAGTTTGGAGGTCAACTGTCGGACTATCAGGTTTCCGATTACGAGGCGGTCGCATGAGATTTTTGTTGGATGAAAACTTCCCCAAGGCTGCGGTAGCTTTCTCCAAAGTGCCGGGCACGAGAGTTTTGATTTCCGGGGATCAGGCGATGAGGGGATGGATGACCCGGCGGTGTTTGAAAGGGCGCAGGCGCTGGGGGCTGTGCTTTTGACGACGGATCGCGACTTTACCTTTACCTGTCGACTGCGAGTTCAATAGCGTTGACCATGATGAAGTTCCTCAAATCACTAAATGCGTCCGCCGTTCTTAAAATATTGATCGCGGTTTTCCTGCTGCAGATGGCGGCTCAGGCGGAGCCACCGAAGGCCAAGGATCCGGTCATCGGCAAATGGAGGTGGACGGACCAGCAAGTCGTCGAATGTTTTTCCGATGGCTCGTTCACCGTCACTCCGACGAATCGTGGCGGCAAGTGGCGGGCCGTGGAAAACAAGGGCGAATCTCTGAAATACGAGTTCACCTGGGATGACGGGATGTTTGTAGACACCCTGCTAATGTCCCGGAACCAGAAGGAGCTTTCCGGCAAGAACAAGGACAAGAAGAAGATCTCCGCTTCGAAAATCGAGTGATTGAAAAAGCGGTTTTTCCAGACAACGGGCCAACAATCTTTCTCAACTCAACGGCGGCTTTCCCGGAACGACGGCCACGGGTGGATTCACGATGATCCGCGCCTCGGGGTTGTTGATGATATACGAATAGGCCCAGCCTAGCAGGACGGCGAGTTTGTTCCGGAATCCGACGAGAAAGGTGATGTGGATGAACAACCACGCGAGCCAGGCGATGAAGCCCTGGAGCCGGAATTTGCTGGTTTTCACGACGGCGTAGTTCTTGCCGATGATGGCCATCATGCCCTTGTCGAAGTAGTCGAAGGCGGGGCGCTTGCGATTTTCAAGATCGCCTTTGAGGACTTTGGCGACATGGCCACCCATCTGGACGGCGGCGGGCGCGACGCCGGGGACCATCTGGCCATCGCAGTCCTTCATGCTGACGAGGTCGCCGGCGAGGAAGATTTCCGGGTGGCCGGGAACGGATAGATCGGGGTTCGGAGTGATGCGTCCGCCGCGGTCGGTGGGGACGCCGAGTGCGGCTGTTAGCGGGCTGGCGGCGATGCCGGCGGCCCAGATGACGGCGGCGGCTTCGAGGACGGTGCCGTCCTTGAAGTCGAGCGCGCCCTCCCTGACATTCGTGACGCGGGTGTTGTTGCGGACTTCGACACCGAGTTTTTCAAGCCGCTTGCGGGCGTAGAGGCTTTGGTCGGGATCGTAGGCTTCGAGGATCAGTTCGGAGCCTTCGATGAGGATGATGCGGAGCTTGCTGGTGTCGATCCGGCGGAAGTTGGATTTCAACGAACGATGGACGAGGTCGGAGAAAGCACCCGCGAGCTCGACGCCGGTCGGGCCGCCGCCGACGATGGCGACGGTCATCAGGCGGGTGCGCTCGGCCTCGTCGGTGGTGAGCTCGGCGCGTTCGAGATTGGATAAAACGGTGCGGCGGATGTTCTGGGCATCGGCGATGGACTTGAGTCCCAGGCTGTGGGTCGCCCAGGCGTCGTTGCCGAAATAACCGGTGCGCGCGCCTGCGGCTAACAAGAGGTAATCGTAGGCATAGACGGTGCCGGAGAGACCGGTGGCTTGTTTGCCGGCGGGGTCGATGCCGGTGATCTCGTCCATCAAGACGGTGACGTTTTTCGCGTCCGCCAGGATTTGCCGGATGGAGCGGGCGATGTCCGGCGCGGCGAGGGAGGCGGTGGCCACTTGATAGAGCAGCGGCTGGAAGAGATGGTGGTTCGTGCGATCGACGAGAGTGATCTCGAAGCGCTCGTCGTTGGCGAGACGGCTGGCGCACTCCAGCCCGGCGAATCCGCCGCCGATGATGAGGAGTTTTCGGGGACTTGGTTGGGACATGGGAAGTAAGAGTTATCTAACCGCAGATGAACGCAGATTGACGCAGATGGAAGAAGGGATGAAGAGGAGAAAGGGAGTTGTGGATCGTTTTAATGATCATATCTTATCCCCGTTCATCTGCGTCCATCTGCGGTTGAAATCTCTTAATTCTATTCACCGCCTACACTTTTCGAGGAGGCCCGCCAGAAACCAGGTGATCTGCGCCAGCGCGTCCGAGTGGATCGACTTGCCTAACGGTGCGAGATCCTCGCGGCTTTCCGCGAGCAGGGCGAGCGCGGTGTCCACGGCGCTTTCGATCGCTCCCTCGTATTCGGCGATGCCTAGCAGGACGGGGAGGTCGAGCGGTTCCTGGTCGAGGATGCGTTTGTTGAGTTTCATGCGCTGGGCCTCGGAGGCGGTTTCCAGCAGGTTGAGAATGGGCAGGGTGAGCTTGCCCTTGATCAGATCGGTGCGGAGGGTCTTGCCGACGATCTCCTCGGAGCCGACGAGATCGAGGCAGTCGTCGTAAATCTGATAGGCGGTGCCGAGTTTCATGCCGTAGCTGTAAAGCCTGGCTTCGGTGTCGGCATCGAGTCCGGATAGATTCGCGGCGAGGCCGGTGGCGGCGGCGAAGAGTGCGCCGGTTTTCATCTCGATGACGCGGAAGTATTCGGCCTTGGTGAACGTGAGGTCGAAGCGGCGCTGGGTCTGGATGATTTCGCCCTGGCAGACCTCGCGGGCGGCGTTGCCGACCTTGCGGCAGATGTCGATGCTGTTGAAATCGGTGGCGAGGGTGAGGGCGTGGGAGAACAGGACGTCGCCTAGCAGGACGGAGAGCGCGTTGCCCCATTTCGCATTGGCGGTGGGGACCATCCGTCGGGTGTTGGCGCCGTCCATGATGTCGTCGTGGACGAGCGTGGCCATGTGGATGAGCTCGAGGATGACGCCGATCTTCAAATGGTCGTCAGTCACGCCGCCTGCCGCGCCGCCGACGAGGATCGCGAGTGCGGGACGGATGCGTTTGCCGGAGGTGTTGCAAATGTAGGAAACGTAGGGCTCGACGGCGGGATCGAAGCCGCGGACTTGCTCGCGGATCGAGATTTCCACCCGCTCGAGTTCCGGGCGGACGAGTTCGAACGGGAAAAGATCGCTGCGGGGTGGCTGTGTGGTGGTGGCTGCCATGGTCGTCGGGCTGGCCCTACCATCCACAGGCGGGCCGATCACGCAACCCGGATGTCATTGGAACGCCAAAGAATGGCGGGCAAACCACGGTTTCGGCCCGTTTGAAACCCAGCTCGTGGGAGCTGGTGGCGGGATGGTTGCCGCGGCCCGGATTTTTCCTGAATCCACAGGCCAATCTGCTTGCTAGATCCGGTCCGCTTGTTCTTGCTGCTCGTCTCTATGAAAACGCGTGCGAACTGGCTGTTGATCCCCGTGGTGGCAATTGGCATTGGGGGCTGTAAGAAAGAGGAAACGGCCAAGGCTCCGGACGCCCCGCCAGCGGTTGCTCCCGTAACCGGGGAAGTGGCTCCGGCGGTGGTTCCTGATGTACCGAAAATCGGTCCCGAGGAGCGCGCTGCCAAGTTGGGATTCGCGCAGCATCTGCCGCAGGACACGGAGGTCATTCTCTCGTTTTACAACGGCACCAAAACCGCCGATCGTATCAAGGGCACCAAGCTTTGGAAGCTCGTCCAGGAACAAATGGGCGGCGGCATGGGTATGGGCTTCGGAAATGAGGCCGAGATCGCCGCCGGAGAAGCGGAGGTGCCCGCACCCGGGGAAGATGAGGCGATCCCGGACGACGCCTTCGGAGGCGAGCCTGAACCCGGCGCTGATACAATGGGACCAGCAGCGTTGTTTGGCACGGAGGTCTCCATCGCCCTCGGCAAATCCACCGGTGAACAAGCCGGAAATCTCCTCACGCTCAACCGCCGGTTGACTTACTTCCAAATGCGGGCGGTCGCAAAAGCTTTCGGCGCGGCGGTGAAATCCGGCGATACCGAGGATCTCGAAAATGCCATTGCGAGCGGTTATGGCCCGGAGTTTTTCGATGACATTCTCAAGGATCCGCAATCGGGCATCGCACTGCTGGAGAAGGCCAAGATCCCTCCCGTCTATCTGGCATTCCGGACGAACGACGACGATCGCCCGGCCGCCGCCCAGCAAATCGCCGCACTCTTGGCCAATGCCACCATGCTTGAGGAATTGATCGAAGGTGTCATCGAGCCCGTGACTCTGGAAAGCGCCGGTCAGAAATTCGAGGGCATCAAAATCCTCGGCTCGAAGGTTTCCGCGGCCATGGCCGAGGACCGCGAGGAAATGGATGAGACTCTCGGTGTTGCCACGGCCGATCAAGTGTTCGCGGTAATGGCCAAAAAAGACCTCGTCATCGCCAGCGGCACCGTTGGTGAATACGTCCTGCTTTTCGTCGGCGGATCGGTCGCCGACTTCAACCTCGCTGGCAGCGTCAGCCAGTCGATCGTCGCCTCGGATACCCTCGCTTTCACCGATGCCTATGCATCCAAGGACCTTGCCGCTCTCGTCTATGGCCAGAAGGAAATGCTGGACACGCTGATGGAGACCGCCGGTGGTCTCGCCGATATCACCAATGGCTTGCGAGATGGTCTGGCCGGAGCCGACGGGCTCGGCGACACCCGCGATCTCGAAGCGTTGTTCCAGATCGTGGCGGAACGCGAAACCGCGTTGCGCAAGCTCACCAGCATCGACGGGCTTTGCTCGCTCGCTTTCTTCGAACAAGGACTGCGGATCGAGGCCAGCGGCGGTCCCGACAGTGGCATGGTCGATTGGAAGTCACCTAACAAACTCGCCCGTCTTGGCGATTCGGAAGACGTCGCCTTGTTCGCGAACCTGACCAAGGATGCCGCCTTCGACGAAAAAGCCCGCGGCTATTACGAAGCTTTGTTAGAAACCGCGTATGCCATCACGATGAAGGTCGCCGAAGCGCCGATTGAAAACGAGGAGATCGCCCAATTCCAGGAAATGGCCAAGCTGGTGGATGGCAAGTTCCGCCCGGACATGGTGGCGCTGTGGGATGCCTTCAGCAACGATTTCGGCGGCGGTCTCGGCAATGAAAGCGCGCTGGTCGTCGATTTCAAAGGCGGTGCGCCCGGCTATCCCGGCATCCCTGAAAATGCCAAGGTGCCGCGCATTTCCCTCGTCTCGCCGGTGACGGACCGGACCAAGCTCGCCGGCTCGTGGGGCAAGATCAACACCACCCTCACCGGCACGCTCGCGAAAGTCAGCGAAATGATCGGGCAGGACATCCCGATGCAGAAGCCGATGAGTTCGGAGCGCGGCGGCAACACAACCTGGTTCTTCCCGATGCCGTTTCTAACCGACGACTTCGTGCCCTCCGTCACGGTGGGTGACAAGTGGTTCGCCGCTTCCACCTCCAAGAACCACGCGCTCGATCTCATCGCCAAGGCCGACGCCAGTGGTGCAACCCGCGATGGATTCTGGCTGAGCCTCAACTTCAAGGCCATCGAGAATTACTCTAACGAAACTCTCAAGGTTTTCGATGCCAATGCCGAAGAGATGACGGGTTCGCCGTTAGACGCGGAGGACAAGAAGAATATCGAGTCCGCCATCGCGATTCTGGGAGATCTCGACAAGCTCACCGTCCACGCCCGCCGCGAAGGCGCGGTGCAGCGGTCCAGCGTGCATTTCAAGACGCGGTGAGGAGACGGGGATGACCATCGACCCCATCGCCACGGTTCGTTCCTGCTTCGGCGGGAAATTCGCGGTTCCGCGGCAACCGGGGCTATGCCCGAGCGCATGGGGCAGGCTGGTCTTTCATCCGGCCTACCGCAGCCCCGAGGCGATTCGCGGGATCGAGGGGTTTTCGCACTTGTGGCTGATCTTTGGATTTCACGAAACGGTGGATCAGGGCTGGAAGCCCACCGTCCGCCCGCCGCGGCTTGGGGGCAACCAGCGGGTCGGGGTTTTCGCGAGCCGCTCGACCTTCCGGCCTAACGGCCTCGGTCTCTCGCTGGTGAAACTGGAGGGAATCGACACGACGGCCGCGGACTCGCCGGTGCTTATGTTAGGCGCGCTGGATCTGCTGGACGGGACGCCGGTTTATGACGTGAAGCCGTATCTGCCATACGCCGAGGCCGTGCCGGAAGCGGCGGGAGGCTTTGCGGAGGAGCCGGTCAAGCGCTTGCCGGTGGAAGTCGAACCTGCGGCAAGTGCCGCTTTCGGGAGCCTGCCAGCGCGGGCACGCGCGGTTTTGTTTGAGGCGCTTTCGTTGGATGCGCGCCCGGCGACGCAGGTGGCGGATCCGGCGCGGGTGTTCGGTGCCTTGCTGTGTGGCTGCAATGTCCGGTTCACGATTCGCGCTGGAGTTTGCCGGATCTGCGGAATCGAACGGGCGGAAGGTTCTGGGTTGAATGCTTAGGAAAACCGAACTATTCCTTTGTCATGAAAGGATTCGTGGTGTCAGTGATTGCGGTTTCCCTGGCCTTTCTTCCCGGCTGCAAGCGGCCGGATGAAACCGTGAAGTCGGATCTCAGGGAGGCAGGCTACCAACTAACAGCGGAAGACTGGTTTCGTGCGAGCCGCGGGAACGATGTAACGGCGCTGAAGAAATTCATTTCGGGAGGATTCTCCACGGACACCCGCGATGGGGATGGGGATTCCGCGCTCCACGCCGCCGCCGCCAGTGGCGCGCAAGGAGCTGCGGACTATCTGCTCAATCGCGGCCTGACCATCGACCTTCGCGGAGCTGCCGGGCGCACGCCCCTGATGGCTGCGGTGCTGGCCGATCAGACGCCGATGGTGAAATGGCTCCTGCGCCAGGGCGCGGATCCCAAACTGAAGGACCAGGACGGCTTCAGGCCGTTGATGCTCGCCGTGAGGGAGGGCAAGCCGGGTTCGGTTGGGGAGCTGGCCGCTTACGATCGGGAGGATCTCGATCCGGCGCTGCTGTTAGCGTCGCTGGTCGGGCGGGCGGATGTGATCGACGCCCTCACAAACTTCGGCGCGTCGGTCTATGCCCGGATGGAAGACGGTCGCACGCCGTTGATGATCGCCGCGCAGAACGGACACACGGAATCGGTGGAGCTGCTGCTCGACATCGGAGCCAGCCGGTTCACCACGGATCCGGAAGGGCAGACGGCTGCGGATCTTGCGACCGCTGCAGGCCACGCGGAGATTGCGGCAATCATTTCCAGGGATCCATCGCCTGCGGATCTGGCGTTGGATTCCCCGGCTGAAATCGCGGCATCGCTGGATTCATTTGTCGATAACGCGTTGGCGAAATCATCCGCAACCGTCCCGAAACGGGCGGCGTCGATTCCGATAGAGGGTGAAACGCTCAGCTGTCCGGTCGCCAGGCAGAGTGCTGGTGAATCGTTTCCCATGCCCCCATTGGTGATGCGCCATTATCGCGAAAAAGAAGTGCCGGTTAGGATCAAGTCGGTCCAGGGCGAGACCGCCACGGTTAGCATCGCCGGGAAAGCGCCGCGTGAAGTGAAGCTCCGGGCTGGCGAAAGCATCCCAGGCTCGAAACTCGTCGTCGTGCGCGTGCGGCGGCGGATGGAGGACAGCAAGGTGAACCTTGGCAAGCCATCGCAAATATCGGTGGTCGAGGTCCGCGATGGGGCGACCGGGAAAACCCGCGAGTGGATTTCCGGGATCCCGTCCAGTGCCCACGACCCGGTAGCACTCGTGGAAGATGCTGCCACGGGAAAGCGCTACGTCGCGTCTCCCGGCCAACGTTTCAAAGGAGCCGACGGAGCGGAATATCTGATTTCCGAAGTCCGCCCGAATCAGATTGTCATTCAGGAAGTCGCCAGCGGAGCGGTCCGGACGATCCCCTTGCACGGGCCTCGCGGTTAGTCTAGCGTCGCGCCCATGGAATCCGATACCATCATCGACCACGGCGAGCCCGTCCGCCAATTCTCCGTCATGCTGCCCAACCGGGCAGGCGCGTTGGCTGCGATGGTGAAGCTCCTGCGGTCGCTTGGGATCGAGGTCATCGGCTTGAGCGTCCAGGATTCGCGGGATGCGACGGTGGCCAGACTGGTGCTTTCGGATCCGGATGCTGCCGAGCATTTGTTCATGGAGAAGGGGATTCCCCACACGACTTGCGAACTGGTGGTGATCGCCATGCGTGAGTCCGGCCCCGGCCTGCTCCAGTGTCTCGATTCGCTGATGATTGCGGAGACCAACATTGATTTCGCCTACGCTCTGATGCCGAGTCCGGAAGGGCAGTCGATGTTGGCGATGCACGTCGAGGATTATGAGTTTGCGGTGGCGATTCTCCATCAGAGCGGTTTCAAGCTGATGTACCAGGAAGACCTCAGCCGCTGAGGTTTGGCGGCCGATAAAGTCTTTCAGAGCGTTAGGGGTTGTTAGCCGTGGTCGGAGGAGCATAATATCCACTGTTAGCTCGATTTCAGGGGGGCTGCAGCGTGTCTTATTAAGATATCCGTATTTTTAGGAAGTACGTAACAATCTAAAAAACAAGAGGTTGGAAGGGTGGGTTGTGCATAATTTTTGAACGAATGGTCTCTCCGAGGGTCCCACATTGTAAGGAACCCTATGAAATTTTTAACAACTGATTATTCAGCGTCGGGCACAGTGGGAAACTACCGGATTGATACGGATCGCCGGATTCGGATCGAGGAATATCAGGGGAAAACGGGATTGAGCGACCTGAAGTCGATCATCTCGTCGATGACTTCAGATCCGTGCTGGTCGGCTGATTATCATGGGTTGATAGATTTCAGTCGGGCCGAGCTTGAATTGACGGCCAACGATGTCTTGCGCCTGGCGCTGGTGCTCCGCCATGAGGCAAATCGCTCGCGCGGCTGGCTGGCCTATGTGGCAACCCGATCAACCACCTACGGGATTGTCAGGATGTTGGGTTATTGGTCGCGGAACACCGAGCGCATGAGAATTTTCCAAAGCCGCGAAGAGGCCGAAGCTTGGCTGGAGGTTAACTTGCATCAAGTGCCGCCAGGATTCATCAATGAGGACGGTGCCCGCCCGGCAGCCGGACTCCGCAATGTGGTTTGAGCCAGGCACCGAGAGTCTGAAGAGTTCCGCGCCCCGGATTGTCTGCCCATTGACGCACCAGGGATTCGCAATCTCCGCAGTGGTTGCTTGATCCCTTTCAACCCGGGGATTGCACCGGATTCTTCGCTTGGCTATGCCTCCGCCCAGCAACACCCGTATTTTGGATTCTCCAGCACCCCACCCGCCGCCTTTAACATGGCTGATCCGTATTTCCGAAACCTTCGCGGAGTTTTCCACAGACATCGTGAAAGGCCTGGGCGGGGAAATTTTTAAGAAACTGGGCAGCGAATACTATCTGATACATACGCGGAACCCCGCTGCGATCCATCAGTCGGAAGCTGCCAGCTATCTCAGATGGAATCTGCCGGTTGACCACGCGTGGCCGTGCAATCCCGAGAAAATGGAGGGCTTCGTCGAGAAGGCGGCCCAGGCAATGTTCCGGAAATTCGACGGACGCGATCCGCAGGCCATCTTCATCGGGCAACTCGATCCGAGTGCCACAAACCGTTATTACAAAACACTCGCCTCCAATCTCCGTGGCCGGACGCTGCAGCTTTTCAGCCCGGAAATCGCCTCGTTCAAAGACGTGGAAGCCCAGAACAGTAAGCGGGCGACCTTGTTTTGCCTGGTCGGCAAGGAAGGTCTCTTCTGCGGAATGCAGAGTCCGCAGCACTCCAACGGATTCTATCCGGGTGGTACCAAATACATCAGCCAGAATTCTCCGGACACCATCAGCCGCGCCGGTGCGAAGATCGCTGAAGCGCTTCATTATCTGCTGATGCACCGCCCGCTGCCCCGCAAAGGCAGCCACTGGCTCGAACTCGGTGCCAGCCCCGGCGGCATGACTTCAGAGCTGCTGGGCCGGAACTACAAGGTGACTGCGATCGACCGCGCGTCTCTCGATAAACGGTTGGATCGGCATCCCGGGCTGTTTTTCGCGATGCTGGACGTGGCCGCATTCAAGCCGAATGCAAGCATGCGTTACGACGCGATCCTTTGCGACATGAACGGCGACGCCCGCGAATCGATCCGACAGGTCTGCCGGTTGTCGGAAAATCTCAACGCCGGCGGGCTGGTCATTTTCACCCTGAAAACCCCCGGTGTTACTACTTTTGGCGAAATGAACGAACTCTATCGGTTTGCCGTTGCCACCGCTGCCGAGGCGGGGCTTGGATTATTCGCGAGAACCCATCTCACCTACAATCGCCACGAACTCACCTTGTTTTTCGAGTCCGTTTCGCCGACTTGACTCTGCATCGGAATCGGCCATCATCCCGCCCTATGAAACGGATTCTTCAACTGAGCGCAATCGCGACCATCGTGCTTTCCCTCAACTCCTGCGGTCTGCCAGCCGCGCTCGGTCGCACGGCGGGAAATTTGGCGAATGGTGTCGGCGATGTGGCCAGCCAAGTCATGACCACCGGATTCTAAACTCCACCCGGGCGGACCCAGCGGCTGCCATCCGGCTCCACCGTGAAATGCAGCCAAACTGTATCCGGTGGCAGGAGTTCTGGAAATTTATCCCCCCACTCGGCGATGACCACGCCGTCCTGCTCCAGCAGCTCGTCCCAGCCCAGCCCGATCAATTCCGCGGCGGATTCCAGCCGATAGAAATCCAGGTGAAATACCGGAACACGGCCTCCCGCGTATTCGTGCACCAGGCCGAACGTGGGGCTGGTAACCTGATCCTTGGAGCCGGTTCCCGCCACAAATCCCTTGGTCCAGTGGGTTTTCCCCGTGCCGAGTCCGCCGATCAGGGCGATGACCGTGCCGGGATCTATCAGGGCTGCGGCTGCCTTGCCCAGGTCTTCCATAGCTTCGGGTGATTCCGCATGTCCTTGCATCGGGCCTTCGGAAAGCTGAAACCACGGGCGAAGTCGATTTAAAAATTCCACGCCTTTGCTTGCCTTCAGCCAATAATCCTGCTAGAAACCCTCATGCTCTCGAAATCCCTGGCTGGCTTTCTGCTGTTTTCCGCAATCCTCCAAGGTGCCGATAAGCAGTCCCTCTTCAACGGCAAGGATTTTGAAGGCTGGAGCTTTGACATGATCGATCCTGCGGTAAAACCGGAAACCGTATGGTCAGTGTCAGGGGGGATTCTGATTTGCAAGGGACGGCCACCCGGAGTCATGCGGACCTTGAAGAATTTCTCAAATTACGAGCTCACCGTCGAGTGGCGTTGGGCACCAGGCGTGAAGCCGGGCAATAGCGGCGTCCTCATCCACGCCTCAAAACCCAGGGAAATGTTCGTCTGGCCGAAGTCGGTCGAAGTCCAGCTCGGCCATGGCAACGCCGGTGATTTTTGGATGGTCGGAGAGACTCTAGCGGTCGTCAAAGCACAACCCCAGGGCCGCCGGTGGTGGAAAAAAGGCGAAGGCAATGAAAAACCACCTGGCGAATGGAACACTGCCCGCATCCGTTGCGAGGGTGAAAAAGTCACTGTCTGGATCAATGACAAGCTCATGAACGAAGGTGTCGGACTCAGCGCGACCAAAGGGGCGATCTGCCTCCAGAGCGAGGGCGGGGAAGTGCACTTCCGCAAAATCGAAGTCGCGGCCATCGAGTGAATCTCGCGCCGCTTCCAACATCGCGATCAGAGGCAAGAAATGCGGTATTGCCTGCACGGCTCACGCCCCTTTACACCGGGCGGCGACTGTGTAGGCTGCATCCACTGCTCACCACCCCCATCTTTAATGTTCCGTCAGCCCCGTCCCCCCGACCCTGACCAGGACCTCGTCACGCGTGCCCAACAAGGCGAAACGCGTGCCTTCGATGCCCTGATCCTCAAGTATGGCGACAAGCTATACGGTCTCGTTTACAACATGACCTCCCACAAGGAGGACACCCATGATTTGTTGCAGGAAATTTTCGCCCGCGCCTATCAATCGCTCGGTAAATTTCGCGGCAACTCCACGTTTTACACGTGGATCTATCAAATCGCGGTCAACCTCACGCTCAATTTTCTCAAAAAGAGAAAGCGCCGCGTGGGTCTGAGCCTCAATGACATTGACTCCTCGGTGCAGCTCGATCCGGCGTTGATCGACAACACCCACGAGGCCAATCCGGAGCGCCAGACCAATCTCAACGAGCTTCAGATTAGATTGAACGAAGCGATGAAAAAACTGTCTGATGCACATAGAATGGTGGTAACGATGTTTGATATCCAAGGCATGTCCCATGGGGAAATCGCCAAGGTGCTGAACACTTCCGAAGGTACCATTCGTTCGCGGCTCCACTATGCGCATCTCCAACTTCAGTCGGCGTTGCAGGATAGCTGGGAAGAAAGATTTTAAATTTCCTCTTGCCGCCGGCGTAATTATTTTATAATTCCTAATTATCAATCGCAGTGAAACCAACCGTTGAACAAATTGGCAATCTATTGGCTCTCAAGCGCGATGAGCGACCAGATCCCGCTTATTGGCAGGAGTTCCTCTGCGAGTTTCACCAAAATCAGCGAGAGCAGGCGGTGAGAAAGTCGGGAATTATGAGCTTCGTCGGCCGCACTTCCGAGTGGTTTTCCGAGCTTGGATCTTCCAAATGGGCTTATGGCGCGGGATTGGCCTACGCGTCCGTCATGGCTTTTGCGCTTTTGACGCCACGTGAACCGGGCGTGGATCAAATGGCTCCCGAGCCTGCGAATTACCAAGTCGTGCCGACACCCGCTCCGCCACCGGTGGAACAGCTTGATCAATTGGACTTGAGTCCTTCGACTCAAGGGAACTCCGGCGAGCAGGTATTCTAATTCCAGATCCATCCCCGCAATGGTGGATCTGGTAAAGTTGAGCCGACGGTGGTTGGCTCTGGGGGCGTGTCTGACTTTTGTTTCCGCGAGTGTTGCCCAACCGGTGGCAGTTTCACCACGGTGGCAGGCGATCTTCCCGGCTGTCGGGAAAGGCCACGCAGCGGACACCACGGCTGTCCCCGTGGCTGGCGGAACAACGGCTATGGTCGTCGTCGTCGCTGCGGGTTCGGATCTGAAGAGTCTCAAACTTCAGCTAGGGAACCGGCCGATTCCGTTCAAGGTGATCGGTCTTGATCCGGTTTCCCGGCTTGGCTTCATCAGCGTCGAGGGCGGTGTCCAACCCAAAACCACCGCGTGGGTTGAAGATGTGGGCGCGAGTTCAAACGCAATTCTGCACTCCATGGAACCCGGGGGAGCGGTCAAGTGCCGCAGCATGGGATGGGTGAAACAGGTGGGTGGGAAAATTTTACCGCTGGCCTTGCTGCGGGTCAAATTCAGCCGGGAGGTTCCACCTCCGGGCACGCCACTGATGGATGATGCTGGGCGGGTGGTTGGCATTGTTTTCCAAAGCTCGGGCAATGGGAATATCGGCTATGCCATTCCCGCCGAGGCGGTTCATCGCGTGCGGCAGGATATTTGCAACGGCGGGCGATTGACCCGGGGGTGGCTCGGACTCGCGCTGCGCGCCGAATCCCAATTGCCCGAAATCAGCCGCGTGCTACCCGATTCTCCCGCCGCCGCCGCCGGTATCAAGCCCAGCGACATGCTTCTCAGCATCGGGATGAGACCCGTTAGCGACTATGCGGATGCGGCGAACGCGTTCTTCTATCTGATTCCGGGGCAGCCGGTGCGGGTGAAACTCTTGCGGGATGCCGATCAACTCGAGTTCACGCTCACGCCCACCCAGCCCAAGGGGTAGCTACTTTGGAGATGGAGCAACATTCAGGTTTCGCGGGATCGGAGCGGCAGCCGGGGGGGCGGGAGTTTCCTCCAGCGAGAGCATGAATGACCATTGATAGGTTTTGTCCGGCCGGATCTGATACTGGGGCAATGCAGTGGCCCCCCATGAATCCGTGCCGCCGAGACCGGATTGGCGGTGATCAAGATTGATCGTGTAAAAGTCCCGCAGCGGGATCTCGCTGGAATGCATCGCTAGCTCGATATCCTCGGCGGCGCAGGGATAGCTTGCCATTTCCAGCAAGCTTGCGCCCGTTGCGTCAATCCGCAGGCTGCCACCGCCCATCGGGCTCGAGAGGGTGGCCCAACGGATGCCGGTGCGGTTGCCCGCTTCCTGCGGATCGATGTAGCGGTGAAACAAGGCCGGGATCAGTCCTTCATGCACGGTCGTCCAGGATCCGGACCTGCGGTCGATGTAGTTTTCGTGAGGTCCGTTGCCATACCATTTCCACAGTGGCGTCCGGTTGGGGATTTCGCACTGATAGCCGATCCGGGGGATCGTCGGCAAATCCTTGCCCGGGCGGAATTCCGTATCGATCGCTAACTGACCATTGCCTGAAAACCGATAGCGGATCGTCGCGCTGCTTTCCTTCGCAGGGATGGCCAGTTCCGCGGTAACCAGGACATCGTTGCCATCCTGGACCGCAGTCGTCTTGCTGGCGGTGGCCCGTGAGCCGGCGTACTGCCAGGTCTTGAGCTTGTGGTTGAGCTTGGCGCCTTCGTCGTTGTTAGTCGGTGGGCGCCAGAAATTGAGTTGCAACGGCGTGCGCAGCGTTTCCTGCTCCCCGGACTTGATTGAAGTGATGTAGCCGCGGGTTTTGTCGATGACCGCGGTGATGCCTTTCGCCCGCAGTGTGATCAGATTTCCAGCTTCGGTGAAACTTGCGGGCGTGTCGGATGCGGTGGGCACCGGAGCGGTTCGCTTGCCCCATGGCAGGGGAATCTCGTCCCATGCGATCGGCATGCCGGCAGGGTGCCATTCGTTCTTTTCCGCGAGATCATAACGGACCCGGAAGAAATACTCGCTGGTATCCTTGGGTGTGTGACCGGTGGCAACCTCTACCACAGCCTTCTGCTGGGGACCCGCTTCAGGAAGCGTTAGTTTCCCTTCCGCGACGGCGACTCCATCCTGCATCAGTTTCCACGAGCCGTTGACCTGGCTGATGCTCCGGAAGAACTGTTCGTTGTGAACCTGGACCTTGACCGTGGGAGTGCTGACATCGACCGGCGTGGTGTGGATTTCCTGATAGACCTTCTTCACTTCTTCAAACTGCGGTGAAGGTGCGAGGGTTGCCATCACCACTCCGTTTGAGCAGAATGAGAGATCGGTCGGGCGGTCGTTGAAGTCGCCACCGTAGGCAAGGAAGCGCTGCGTCTTGGGCTTCTCCGCGTCTTTCGTGAAGTCCAGCAGCAGCGCGGGGTTCTCCGCGGCGCCAGTCAATTGTTCGCCAGTCAGCGCGCGCGAATAGACGGCGGCCTTGCGGACCGAGCCATTGAACCGGCGGGCGGTTTCCTCGGTGTCGGCGCCGACCGCGAGTTCGAACGTGTTTTTCGAAACCGTCGCGGTGCATTCCTTTGAGGCCACTGATTTGCTATCGATGAAAATGGTCAGGGTCTTGCCATCATAGACTCCGGCATAAGTGTGGAACTTCGAAGCCGCATCTTCCGGAAGTTTCGCGGTGACGTTGTGCCAGGTGCCGGACGAGTGGATGAAAAACTCCAGTTGTCCACTTTCCGAGATTTTCAAACTGTATGAGGTGTCGCCCTTCGAGATCAACGGCTGGCCACCTTGGCTCGAACCGGGATTGTTGAGTCTCGCCTCCGCGACCAGCGTCAGGTTTCCGGTTAGATCGAGTTTGTCGGACGCCTCGATGACAGCGCTACCACCAAACAGTCCTTCATCCGTGGCCAGCGATCCTAACAGGCGGACCTTGTTGCCATTTCCCGACCGGTCCTCCACATCGCCGACCTTGTGCTTCATGTGAAAAATTCCCTGGTCCTTCCAATCCCAGATGAACCCGCCCTGCAGCAGGCGCTCCTTGCGGATGAGGTTCCAGTAGTCGACGAGATTGCCCGAGGAATTGCCCATGGCGTGATTGTATTCGCACTGGATCATCGGACGCTGGGTTTCCAATGGTTTCTTCTCTTCCGAGCGGCAGTATTTCTCACTGTCGGGAATGGTCGCATACATCGGTGAGAAGAGGTCCGCATGGAGATTGTGAGCGGCTTGTTCATAGTGAATCGGACGGGATGGATCGCGCTGGCGGATCCACGCCGAGCATTTGGCGAAATTCTCGCCATCACCGGCTTCATTGCCCATCGACCACATGATGATGCACGGGTGGTTCTTGTCGCGCTCCACCAGATTCTTGATCCGGTCGAGGTGGGCCTCGAACCACGCGGGATTCTTTGCTAGAGACTCCTCTTTGTAACCCATGCCGTGGGACTCGATGTTAGCCTCCGCGATCACATAGAAACCGAGTTCATCGCAAAGCTCTACCAGCGCCGGATCGTTAGGATAGTGCGCGGTGCGGACGGCGTTGATGTTGGCGCGCTTCATCTGGAGAAGGTCGGCCTTGATATCCGCCCGGGTGCAGTAATGGCCGGTCCGGGGGTTATGGTCGTGACGGTTGACGCCCTTGATCAGGACGGGTTGGCCGTTGTGGAAGAACTGGCCGTTCTTCACCTCGTTCCTGCGGAAACCGGTTTTGCCGGCGTGATGGGCGATCTCCTTGCCGGTGGAATCGGTTAGCGCGATTTGATAGTTGTATAGATTCGGAACTTCAGCGGACCATGCCTTGACTCCGGGAATCTCACCGAGGGAAACACTCTGTTCCGTCGCCTGGCCCGCGGGGATTTTCACCGATACCGGAGGCACCGTGATAAGGCTGCCGTCCGGCGCGGTGAGCGTGAGGTTCGCGGTGGCGGAGGTTTCGGCGGTGCCGTGGTTGGAAATTTTCGCGCTGAAGCCCAGAGTGCCCGTCTTGTAGTCATCGGCCAGCCCGGCCTTGATCCAGAAATCGTTGAGATCGATCGCGTCGGCGGACCACAGATAGACGTCCCGGAAAATCCCGGACATCCGGAACATGTCCTGATCCTCCAGATAGGAGCCATCCGAGTACTGGTAAACTTCCGCGGCTAACAAATTCTCGCCAGCCTGGAGATAGGGCGTGATGTCAAACTCCGCGGGTGTCCGGGAATCCTGCGAGTAGCCGACTTTTTTGCCGTTGATCCACAAATAGAACGCCGAGTCCACCGCGCCGAAGACGATGCGGGTGCGGCGGTTTTCCCAGCCTTCCGGCAATGTGAACTTGTGCCGGTAAGAGCCGACTTGATTGCGGTTCTCCAGCGGAAAATTCGTGAAGTGCTGTGGCGGTTCGCCCATCACCGTCGGCGGGTTCTTGGCGAATGGATAGGTGATGTTCGTGTAGAGTGGCGCGCCGAATCCGTGCATCTGCCAGTTGGATGGGACGGGAATTTCCTTCCACGCCGAGTCATCGAACGCCGGAGCCTCGAATCCTGCGGGCTTTCCCGATGGATTGCCGGTGTGGTGGAATTTCCAATTGCCATTCAGCAACTTGCACCACGGGGATTCCAACCGGGACTTGCTAGCAGCATCGGTTCTGGTTGGAAACGGCATCGAAGTCGCTCGTGGAGCCTCCTTGTTGATGCGGAAAACCGCCGGATTTCCCCAATCCTGCGGCTGGGCAAGCGACGACGTGGCAAGTGCGAGTGAAAGCAGTTGGGTTCTCATGCGGATTACTTAAAATTGATGGATGCGCGACGCAGCCGGTCCATGATAGCGACACCGAGACCGGTTTCGCTTACAGGTTCCGCGACAATCGCGTCGAGCCCTGCCTCGTCAAGCAGGCGCATCACGAAAAACAGCCGGATCGCCGCCTCCGCAAGCTTGCCACTGCCGGGGCTGAGCGCCTCCACGACTTCCCAATCATGGAGCGTGACATAAGGGCAGTCATCGTCGCCGGTGTAGCTGAGCAGGCCGTATTTTTTGCCTTCCTCGGGCACGAAATCCTCCGGCTTCTCCAACAAAATCAACGGCGTCAACGGCGCGTAGTGGCTCTCAAGCTGTCCGGGTGACTGCGGCGCGTCCGCCTTGTTCTCGCGGAATTTCTCCACGCGGCCGAACTCCTGAAGCTGCTCCTTGGTGATCGGACCCGCACGGTGCAGTCGGAATACGGGCTTCTTTCCTTCACGCGGTTCGATCGAAATGATCGTGCTCTCGACCCCTTCGGCGCAGGCCCCGGCATCGACGATGAGCGGAATGCGCCCGCAGAGTTCTTTCATCACGGCGGAGGCGGAAGTCGGTGAAATCCGGCCGAAGCGGTTTGCGCTCGGTGCCGCGATCGGCCGACCGAGTTCCTTGTTCACCGCCCGGAAAACTGGATGCGCGCTCTGGCGCACGGCGACCGTCGGCAGCCCGCTGGTCACCAAGTCCGGCACATCGGGATGCTTCGGTAAGATCAACGTCAGCGGCCCGGGCCAGAATGCGGCGGTCAGCTTGTTCACCATTTCCGCGATGTCGTCAGGCACGATGGCCACATTCTTCAAATCCCCGCGTGAGGCGATGTGGACGATGAGCGGATCGAACGAAGGCCGTTCCTTCGCAGCGAAAACCTTGGCAACCGCCTCCGGATTGAATGCATCAGCCGCCAAGCCATACACCGTCTCGGTAGGCAGGGCGACGATATCACCGGCACGCAACAGCTCGCACGACTCGCTGACGGCGTCCTTCATTTCATCTTCTTCGACTTGGAGAATTCGGGTCTCAAACACAGAAACCTTGTGCCAGACCCGTAACCGATTGGCCACACGGATTTCATCGTTAAATGAATCACTCTGCATGGCTGAATTTCAGTCATCGGGATTTAGATTTTCCCACGTCCCCACTATTCCCGTCCTCCGGTCCGGCCACCGGCTCTTTGAACGGTCCCTCCCAGCAAATTCCTAGCATTGGTGCTGAGGGGCAGTGGTGGCCAGGGTCCCTCCATTAGGGAAATACCACGGGGACGCGAACTAACAGACTTGTACGCCGTATCTTGTGCCTTCAGGTTTCCTGAATGCCACGAAACCCCGACAAAACCGACTATTCCCAAGGCTTTCCTGAAGGCTTCGAAGTCTTTGCCTCCATCCGCGACCCGCGCGACGGTGGCCACACCCTCCACCATTTCGGCGAGATCCTCTTCATCGCCTTCGCCGCCGTGCTTTGCGGAGTGAGATCCTACGAACTCATGGAGGAGTTCGGTGAATTGCGCGAGGACTGGCTTCGCAAATGGCTCGAACTTCCCAACAGCATCCCCTGCGGCAACACCTTCTCACGCGTCTTCCAAGCCATCGAACCCACCGCCTTCGCCACTTGCATCGCCGAGCACCTTGCCCGTCTCGGCTTCGCCATGGAAGGTGGTCAGATCGCCATCGACGGCAAGGCTCTGCGCGGCAGCCGCAGCGGCGAAACCACCCACCTCCACGCAGTGAGCGCGTGGGCCTGCGAAGCCGGAATCACCCTCGGCCAAGCCTTTGTCGGCGAGAAAACCAACGAAATCACCGCCATTCCCCAGTTGCTCGAAATGCTCAACCTCAAGGGAGCGGTAGTCACCATCGACGCGATGGGCACCCAGCGCGCCATCGCTGAGAAGATCGTCAAAAACGGGGGCGATTACATCCTGAGCGTCAAAGGGAACCAAGGCCTCGCCTGCCTGATGATGGTGCATCGCCACACCCTGCTGGGCGCGGGGAAAACCCGCAGCGAAACGAGCTACTACATGAGCAGCCTGAAGGACGTCCACGCCCCGGCGATGTTAGGATATGTCCGTGGCCACTGGGCGATTGAAAACAGCTGTCACTGGGTGCTCGACGCCATTTACCGGGAGGACCACAACCAGACCCGCGACCGCAACTCCGCGGCCAACCACTCGATCCTGCGCCGGATGGCCCTCAACGCCCACAACCGCATGCCCTTCGAAGGCAAGAAGCGCAAGAGCCTTCCGAAACGCGAACTCCGCGCCACCTATGACTCGGACTATCTCGAAAAACTCCTCTCCCTAATGTAGGAACCCTGCAGTGGTGGCCTCGATTATTTGCGGGACAGAAGGGGGCTTTCGTGCTTAGCCTGCGATCATGAAGGCGCGCCCCCGGTTGTGTGTTCCGTTGTTTTCGCTCATGCTCTTTGTGCGGCTGCTCATTCCGGTGCAAGCGGAGGGAGATTTGGAGGAAGTGGAGAGAGTGATTGAGCCATTTCTGAAATCAGTAACTAGCGTGACACTCTCACCGGATGGAAAGTTCCTCTACGCAGCCTCTTTCAGCAGTCATTATATTACGATTTTCAAACGAGATGAAACGAGCGGGAAACTGACGCCTGAACTTTCAATCTCTGGGCCGAAGTCGACCGCCACGGTCAGAGTCCGCCTATCCCGCGATGGTAATCTAATGGCCTCCTCTGCCTTCGCCGCAAACTCGGTTACACTTTTCAAACGCGACGCGACAACGGGGGATATTTGGCGACTGGATGATGCGACCGAAGGAGAGAACGGAAACCGGGGACTGGACTTCGTCATCGATGCCAACTTTTCACCAGATGGGCGCTTTATCTACACGGCGTCGAGAACGGGGGTCGGTGTTTATCAGCAGGTGGAAGGCAAGCTCAAGTTTGTCCAATTTGAAAGTGCGGGCAACCGCTTGCATGGAGTTAGAGCCACGGTTCCAAGCCCGAACGGCAAGGTTCTTTACGCGCCCGCCATGGAGTCTGGCACGCTCGCCGTTCTCAAACTGGATGCGGAAACGGGAAAGGTGGCACTCTTACAATTGCTCGAGGACGAAACAGACGGGATCACATCACTGGGTGGGATCTTCCGGGTGGCGTGCAGTGCGGACGGAAAGTTCGTCTATACCAACTCCGGCCGATTCCAAGGTGATCAGGCGATCACCGTTTTTGCAACGCAGGACGATGAGACGCTGAAACTCGTTGAAGCGCATGTGAACGGCATCGGAGGATTCGAGGGATTTGAAGGCGGAAATGAATTGCAGATCAGCCCGGACGGAACGCTGCTCTACGCCTTGGGGAGTGTCTCGGACAGCCTCGCCCGCTTCAGGCGTGATTCAGAAAGCGGCAAACTAACGTTTTTGGGCTCACAGCAAGTGGGTGAAAAAGTGACACCGGGCGCGGCAGGACTGTGCTTCAGTCCCGATGGAAAATTTGTCTACGTTGCGGACGAGGCTGCTTCATCGATCGTTGTATTCAGGCAGCCTTGATCTGCGAGGAATCGCTTGTTAGGTGAGGCTTAAGCATATTGGGTTTGATTGCTCGGATCAACGCGGCGCTGAGACCCGGTCACGGCACCAAGCTGACACTCTCTCGCGTCGGATGAATTTGTCGGGAAGACGAGTTGTTCGGGTCTCTGGGCCTAGCAGTGCCTTAGGTCGGTGCGTTCGATGAGCCAGCGCCGCGATGGCAACGGCCATCTCGGCGGGCGGTTGAGCATTGGTGGAGAGTCAGGTGGGCATGATGTGCGCAATTCCCCATTCTTCCCGCGATCCGATTCGGGCATGGGCCTATTCAACGGCTTTCAACCCTCAAAGTAAACTCCTGGCATTTCCACGCCCTCCATCCGCCGAAACGGGTGATCTCCTCGGCACCCTCCATGGCCCGTGGTTCTGCGATGAAACCGGGAACCTCCTCGCCGCTCTCCAGTTTTACCTTGCCGATCCCCAGCGGTCCCGGGATTTTCGAAACCAAATCGCCGAAAGCCGCGGGTTCCAGCTCCCAGACTTCCACCTCGATCGCCGCTCCCGCAGTGTCGTCCCGGATCAATGCCGGACGCGGAGGAATCGCGCCAATGGCCGGCATGGCAAACATCCGGTAAACCGGCGCCGTCCGGGTCTTCTCGCGCAGAACCGCGCCGCGATCCGCGAGTTGCCAGTGCAGTGCGAGCCCTTCCAGATGCGCGCCGCAGACGAGCAGCGGAATTCTTCCAGATGCCTGCGGAGTGACGGGCTCGCCGCAAAATTTCCCTGCAAGTCCCAGCAACGCGGCATCCCACCCCGCCGGAGCCGCAATGGTCACGCCCCACGGCGCGCGGCCCGATCTCGCCCGCCCGGCGGGCATCGCCACGGCTGATAGATCGAGCAGGTTCATGAAATTCGTGTAGCGGCCGAGCGTCGCGTTCGTGCCGTAAGGTTCCGCTAGATTTTCCGCGACGGTGTAGAGGCGGGGGGTCGTCGGTAACAGGAGAACATCGATTAGCTTCCAGACTCCTTCCGCCTCGCGGGCGAATTCCCGCAGCTTGTATTGAGCTTTGAATGTCGATGCCGCGTCCCAGCCTTTCGATCCCTCCAGGATTTTCCGCGTCACCGGGAACACGTCGTCGCCATTCGTTTCCACGAATTCACCCACCGCCGCCCAGCGCTCGGCGACCCACGGGCCTTCGTATAACAGTTTTGCCGCTTCGGTGAATGGCGTCAGATCGATCTCCACCGCGACTCCACCCATGGCCTTCATCCGCTCCACCGCCGAGGCGTAAAGTCCCGGCGTGTCCGGGTCGCTGGCGAAATCGAGCAGCTTGGGAACTCCGAATCGAAAGGTCTTTCCGATCGTGCCAACGGCCGTCACCTCGCGGGAAAATGCATCCGCAGCGTCATATTTCCCGACCACTCCGGAAATCAGCAGGGCATCGGCAACCGAGTTGGCGAAAACCGAAATGCAATCCAACGACCGGCACGCCGGCACCAGCCCGCGGTTGCTCAACAATCCTCGCGTCGGCTTCCAACCGATCAGCTCCTGGAATGCCGCAGGCACCCGTCCGGATCCCGCGGTGTCGGTCCCTAACGAAAACGCGCACAACCCTGCCGCCATCGCCGAAGCGCTGCCGGAACTCGAACCGCCCGGCAGGAACTCCGCGTCGATGGCATTTCTAGCAACTCCATACGGCGTCCGCGTGCCTACCAAACCGGTGGCGAACTGATCCAGATTTGCCTTTCCAAGCGGAATCGCGCCCGCCGCCCGCAGCAGTCTGACGACCTCCGCGTCTTCGGCAGGAACATAGGCGTATTCCGGACAAGCCGCCGTCGTCGGCCAGGTTCCCACGTCGATGTTATCCTTCACCACGAACGGAATCCCCCACAGTGGTAGATCCTTGGGCATCGCCTCCACTTCCGCCGCGAGCGCCAATAACTCGTATTTCTCAGGCAGGTGGATGAAAATCGCCGGGTCATCCCACTCGATGATCTTCTCCCAGATTTCGCCGATCACATCCGACGGCGTGACTCCCGCCGCATATCGTTCCTTGAGTTCGCTGATTTTCATGAGGGTCTGACAATGACGAGAGCCTGACCGGCCCTCACGCTGGCTCCTTCGGCGACAAGAATTTCGATGATCTCCACAGGCTCGTCCGCTTCAAGGGAGACTTCCATTTTCATCGCTTCCAGAATCAACGCAGTCGTTCCGGAAGCGATCCTTGTGCCAGCCGTGACCTCGATTTTCCAGACACTTCCGGTCACCGGGCTGTCCATGGAGAAGCAACCGTCCGGGATCACCACCTCGTCCACCTCGACCTCGGCATCAGTTGGCTCATCCATCGACAAGCCGGCTTCCTCCCAGCGCCTCCGTTCGGCCTCGAAAGCGGCGCGCTGCTTCGTTTGGAACGCGTCGATTTCGTCTGAATGCTCCGCAAGAAACGCCTCGTAATCGGAAAACCGGAACACCTTCTCCTCGATCTCCAACTTGTGCCGGCCGCGCGGGACTTCCTCCCGCAAGCGCAGCAATTCCTCCGCGCTCACCGGATAGAACCGGAGCTGGTCGAAGAACCGCAGCAACCACGGCTTCTCGAAATCCGCCGTTTTGCGCCAGCGGTTCCACACCGGAATCGTCCGCCCGGTGAACTGATAGCCGCCCGGACCTTCCATTCCGTAAATGCACAGATATGCCCCGCCGATGCCGACCGCGTTCTCCGGCGTCCAGGTCCGCGCCGGGTTGTACTTCGTCGTCACCATCCGGTGCCGCGGATCCAGCGGTGTGGCGACGGGTGCGCCCAGATAGACATCCCCGAGTCCCATGACCAGATAAGACGCGTTGAAGAAGATTTGATAGACGTCGGCGATCGAGGACAGTCCGTTGATCCGGCGGATGAATTCCAGGTTGCTCGGACACCACGGCGCATCCGGTCGCACGCTCTGCATGTAGCGGCGGATGGCTTCCTGCGTGCTCGGGTCGTCCCAGCTCAGCGGCAGGTGGACGACCCGCGCGGGCACTTCGATCTGCTCCAGCGGCGGCAGGTACGTGATGCCTTCGCGGATTTTCTCCCACAAATCACAGCGTCCGATCACGCCGGGATCGAAATGCACCTGCAACGAGCGAATGCCGGGAGTCAGGTCGATGATGCCGCTGATAGATTGCTCCTTCAGCCATTCATGGACGACGTGAACCTTGAAACGAAGTTTCAAATCCAGATGGTGCGGACCGAATTCGATCAGGAGGTAGCGATCACCCGCGCGTCTAACGACCACCGCGTCATCGCCCTCGCCGAATGAGTCGATGAAACACGAGCCACGTTCGACTTCCAGCGGATCCCCTAGTTCCTCTCGAATTCCCGCGATGAACTCGCTGACCTCGACTTGCCGGTCGCGCGCCCACGCTTCATCGACCGGAATGAACTGGATGGAATCGCCGGGGCGGAGTTGGCCCAGTTTCCACAACTCGGCATCCACCACCACGACCGGGCAGACGAATCCGCCGAGGCTCGGACCGTCGGGGCCGAGGATGACCGGCATGTCGCCGGTGAAATCCACCGCGCCGATGGCGTAGGCGTTGTCGTGTAAGTTAGACGGATGCAGTCCGGCCTCGCCGCCGTCGGTGCGCGCCCATTTCGGCTTCGGGCCGATGAGTCTAACGCCGGTTCGCGCGGAGTTGTAGTGGACCTCCCATTTCGTGGCGAAGAAGGTGTCGATGTCTTCATCGAGGAAGAAATCGGGGGCGCCGTGGGGGCCGTAGAGGACGGCGATTTTCCATTCGTGGCTCATAGGCAGGGAACATTCCTGCCTTCTGGATGAGCTGACCGGTCCTCCTCCCATTCCGAGCACATCTCCGGGCAACAAGGCTCGACCAAAGGGGCCGCCAAATTTTCCAAGCGTGAATGTCGAGCAACTGCCCAGATACTCGGGGGATTCGATTCCGCCTGCCACCGCCAGATAGGCACGTGCTCCGCTGTCTTCGAACCTGCCAATCTTCAACAAATCACCTGCCGCGATTTCAATGCGGCTGTTCATCGCCACAGGCTCTCCATTCTTCAGCACCAGCGCGCTCGCGCCCACCAACGCGATGGTCGTCGCGTGGTTAAATCGAAGCGTTGGTCCGGTCATGGTGATTTCCAATCCCGGTGCTCCTTCCGGGTTTGCCACCATACGGTTCGCGAGCCGCAGCGAAAGCGAATCGAACGGTCCGCACGGAGGCACACCGACTTCCCAATAACCGACGCGGCCCGGCCAATCCTGCACGGTGGTCATCGTCCCGGCCGCCATCACGTCGATGGTGTTAGGCGTGTAAATGAATTCCGCCATGTCGCGCATCGCCACGCCGCCTTTGAGGTAAGGTGCCCAGCGGGTGATGTCGCGCAGGTAGCGCAAATTCGTCTCGATGCCCGAAATTCTCGTTTCCTCAAGCGCCTGCTCGATCTTCGCGACGGCCGCATCGCGGTTTTCCGCATGCACCATCACCTTGGCTAACAGCGGATCGTAATACGGGCTGACTTCGGTACCCGGTTCGATCCAGCGATCGCAGCGCGTCCACTCCGGGAAACTTGCTTCGGTGAGAAGTCCGCAGCTCGGGCGGAAATTGTGGTTCGGATCCTCCGCATAAACCCGCGCCTGAATTGCGCAACCTTGTGGAACCGGCGAAACGGCGGGCATTTCCCAGGAATCATCGAGCGCGAGGCGCACCATCCACTCGACGATGTCGAGGCCGGTGACCATTTCCGTGATGCCGTGCTCGACTTGCAGTCGGGTGTTCACTTCGAGGAAGAAGAAGTCGTCGCGATCCGCGTCGTAGATGAACTCGACGGTGCCGGCGGAGCGGTAGTTAACGCTCTCTCCCAGCTTTACGGCAGCGGCGTGGAGCGCGGCGCGGGTTTCATCGGATAGACCGGGTGCCGGCGTTTCTTCGAAGACTTTCTGGTTGCGGCGTTGCACCGAGCAATCCCGCTCACCGAGAGCTAACACTTTTCCTTTGCCATCGCCGAAAATCTGCACTTCCACGTGGCGACCACGCTGGATGAAGCGTTCGATGAACACGCTGCCCGAGCCGAAACTCCGTTCGCTCAACCGCACCACGCTTTCATACTCCCGGCGGAGTTCCGCCTCATCCCGACAAACCTTCATGCCGATCCCACCACCACCGGCCGTGCTTTTCAGCATCACCGGATAGCCAATCGTCTCCGCCGAAGTCACGGCGGATTCCACTCCATCCAGCAAGCCCGTTCCTGGAACTAACGGAACGTCCGCCTCACCGGCAAGTCGTCGCGCTTCGTGTTTCAATCCGAACGCGATGATCTGCTCGGGTGTAGGCCCCATCCATTTCACTCCGGCGTCCTCACACATGCGGGCGAAGTCGGTGTTCTCGCTGAGCAGTCCGTAGCCGGGGAAAACAGCATTGGCTCCGGAGCTTCTGGCGATCTCGACAAGCTTCTCTTTTAGCAGATAGCTTTCCGACACCGGGCCGGGGCCGAGTCGATGGGATTCCTCTGCCAGATCTACGTGAGGTGAGCCCGAGTCGGGATCGGAATAAACCGCGATGCTCTGATAGCCGAGCTTATTGAACGTGCGGATGGCGCGG
The DNA here is from genome assembly GCA_041739215.1 of Akkermansiaceae bacterium. GTDB lineage: Bacteria > Verrucomicrobiota > Verrucomicrobiia > Verrucomicrobiales > Akkermansiaceae > Luteolibacter. The sequence goes on along the minus strand of JBGSOI010000119.1, from coordinate 54,818 downwards.
GCGGCGATTTCTCCGCGGTTGGCGATGAGGATTTTCATGGGATGAAAGGACCGCGAGATTGATCTCGCCTGTGTTGGTTAAGGATGAATTCGGGCGAGATAAATCTCGCGGTCCTTCTAGAAGATAAGCGCCTCGACCGGAGTCGGATTCCACCCGTTGCAAGGATTGTTCAACTGCGGACAATTCGAAATGAGGCAAACCACATTCATCTCCGCCCGCATCTCGACATACCTTCCCGGAGCGGAAATTCCGTCGGCGAAACTGAGCTGGCCGTCCGGTGTGACCGGGACGTTCATGAAGAAGTTGATGTTGCAGGTGAGGTCGCGCTTGGTCAGCTCCACGTCCCATTCTTGCGCGCCCCGGATGAAAATGTCGCGGCAGGCATGCATGCATTCCGTGTCGTGCGAGTAACGCATCGTATTCGACTCTCGCGAGCATGCGCCGCCGAGCGTGTCGTGGCGGCCGCAGGTGTCGGCGGTGATGGTGAGCAGGGCGTTGCCTTCCGTGCTCATCAGTTTGGTGCCGGTAGTCAGATAGAGCGCGGACTGCTCCTGGATGGTGCGGTCGGCGCTGTAACGTTCGGTGGGATCAGCAGCGCTGAAGAAGAGCGTGTCCGCTGCTTGGTTTCCTTCGAGATCAAGGATGCGCAGCGTCTGGCCCTTCTTGATCTCATGGACCCACCAATCGCCCGCCGGGATGACTTCGCGGAACACGGCGGCCTCGGGTTGGAGTGTGCTTTCAATCATGCGAAGCGGAGTGTGTGATAGGTTTCGTTGTTCTCCCATGCCCGTTGATTTTCCGGGCGCACCGCGAGCGACGGATCCTCGGCGGCGGGAGGCTCGCCGGCGAAGACTTCCAGCTTCACGTGGCGGTGTTGATAGATTGGATCCGGATCGAGCGGGTGCTGGCAGGTGTTGAGCACGACCAACGTGTCGATCTCGAAACGCAGTTCGATGAAACCACCGGGCTTCGAGTTTTCCGGAACGAAGGAAAGGTGTCCTTCATCATCGGAGACTACTTTGCTGAAAAGGTTTAGATTCGGCACAAGGTCCTTCTTCCCAAGTCCCCACTTGGCCAATTCGATGAGGAAACAATCGCGGCCGTTGCGGTTCCAATCATTGCGTGACTTCTGATAGTTGTTCTCACCGTATTTCGCCAGCACGCGGTCCGCGTCCGAGTGCCCGCACACAGTGTCGTGCCAGCCGACGCTGTCTTCGGTGATCGATGCTAACAAACGACCCATGTCCGAATGCAGGCAGTAGGGGGCCCGCAGATAGAAGATGTGCTGGCCCTTGAGCGTGTCCGGCATGTTGTAGCGTTCGGTGCGTTCGAGGGCGTTGTAGAGCAGCATGCCGACGTTCGCGCCACCGTCGATGTCGGTGAGGCGGACCCGTTTGCCGCGCGAGATGACGGCGGACCACATGCCGGCGCCGTGCAGGGTGCGTTCGTGGAGGAGGGGTTTCGAGATCATGGGAAATCAGTCGTTTGAGTCCGCGTCAGGCTCGGTCTGGATCGGCGGGAGCAGCGTGCGGGTGAGGTTGAGCCGCCCCGCGATCACGCCCTTCACGCCTAGCAGTTTGTTCGCAATCTGGCGCAGGCGTTTGGCGGGGCCTTGTACCAGGATGACCTCCATGGTGCAGGAATTCTGCAACAGCACGTTGAGCGAACTGATGACCTCGCGGATGTGTTCGTGATGGATGTCGGTGATCTGTTGTTTGATCCCCGACCGCTTGTGATCGTAGAACAGCGTGATGGTTCCGGCCATCAGCGCGTTTCCCTTCAGGCTGTAGTAATCGGAAATGTGCTGGTTGAGCACCTCCGCGATGGCTTGTGAGCGGTTGACGAAGCCGCGCTCCGCCATCAGCTCTTCGAACTGGCTGTGCAGCTCGTCTGGGATCGAAATCGTCAGCCGGTGGACGTTCTTTTCGGACTTGGTGCGTGTGACTGCCATGCATGAGAGTTACCACGCCAAAGCCCGCAGGGACAACGAATTCTCCCGGAAGGTATGACAAAGTTTGATAAAGCGTCATACTCGGAAAGTTCACTCCACATCGTCTCCGACGTCCGTCATCCGGCCCATCGGGAGCTTGTCGAAAACCGGGGCCTCGTGGGAATCCTCCGGGTGGATGATGGTCTCAAGGTGGGCCTTGGTGGCGAGGAACTCCGGCTCGCGGAGTTGGTCGTGATTGCGAGGGCGGGGGACCGGGACCTCGACGATTTCACGCACCCGGCCGGGACGTGGATCGAGCACGAGGATGCGGTCTGATAGAAAAATCGCCTCATCGAGATCGTGAGTGATGAAGAAGATGGTGATATCGACGTTTTTCCAGATTTGCAGCAGATAGGCCTGCATCTGCTGGCGCGTTTGCGGGTCGAGCGCGCCGAAGGGTTCGTCCATCAGCAGGATGCGCGGCTCGTTGGCAAGCGCGCGGGCGATCGCGGCGCGTTGTTTCATGCCGCCGCTGAGTTGGTGCGGGTAGGAATTCTCGAACTTGTCGAGTCCGACGAGGGCGAGCCATTGGCGGGCTTCCGCCTCATTGGTGAAATCATCCTTTCCCGCCATCCGCGGGCCATACATCACGTTCTGCTTCACGGTGAGCCACGGGAACAAGGTGTAGCTCTGGAAGACCATCCCCCGGTCGCGACCGGGTCCGGTCACCGGCTGGCCGTCCACCAGCACTTGGCCCGAGCTGGGTGTTTCCAACCCTGCCAGAATCCGGATGAGCGTGGATTTTCCGCATCCGGATTGGCCGAGCACGCACATGAACTCGCGGCGGTGGACGGTTAGGTTGATGTCCTTCAACGCGACGACTTCGCCGGCCTTGGAGTCGAAGATCTTGTAGAGGCTGGATATCTCCAACAGCGGAGGACGTTGCTTGAGCTTGTCGAAGCGCGCTTTGACGGCGGGGGACTGGTCCTTGTAGGAGAGGCTCGCGATCATGAGGGAGAGGCGGTCGGGGCTTCAGGTTCGGAGGTGACGGGTTGCCTGGCGGGGCCGAGGATCCGCGCCCTTGCCGAGAAGAAGCGGCTGAGGAATCCTTTCTTCGGCTGGTCCATCCAAGGGAAAAAGAAGCGGGCGAGATACGCGAGGATCTGGTCCATGAAGAAGCCGGACAGGCCTATCAGGAGAATTGCCGGATAGACGATGTCGAACTGGAACCGGCGGCCATGGGTGTCGATGATTTCGGAGAGGCCGCTTTTGAAGCCTAGCAATTCCGCGATGACCAGCCAGGTCCAGGCGGTTCCGAAGAGGAGGCGGAGGTCCTTGTAGAGGCTGGGCAGGACACCCGGTATGACCACGGTGGTCAGAAGCTGGCGCTGGTTGGCTCCGAGAGTTTGCGCCGCCTCCAGCAGAGAGCCGTCGAGGCTGCGCGTGGTTTTGGAAATCATGAGGATCGCGGACGGCAGCGTGCCGAGGAAAACGAGCATGATTTTGGGACCCAGATCGAGGCCGAAGATAGCCATGAGCACCACCCCGAACGCGGGTGCGGGCATGTAGCTGAAGAAGTTGACGAATGGCTCGGCGATTTTTGAAGCAAAGTCGTAGGTGCCGCAGAGCAGGCCCACCGGGATGGCCACGAGGATGGCTAACAGGAAGCCGAGCACGATGGTGCGCCAGGACTCGCCGTAGCGCTGCAGCAGGGTTTTCCGTTCCGCTCCTGCCTCCCCGGTTTCGGACCTGGTGGCGGTTATGCCTTTCCAAAACGAAGTGGCAACGACTCCGGGCGGGACCAGATAGACCGGGCGGGCGACCTCCTCAAAGGATTGGGGAAGCAGTTTCAGCAGCGCCTCCGCGGGCCAATCGTTGCCGGCCTTCGCCAGCATTTCGGCGTTGGCCTTTACGATTTTGAGGTTCTCGTCTGAAAGCACCTCCTTGGTGGGCTTCAGTTGCCCTGCGGCGAGATCGATCCAGGTCTTGCGGATCGCGTCATCCTCCAGTTCCTGCTCGCGGGTGAGCCAGCCGTTGACCACGGCGATCGGGTGGATCTGGCGGACGACCTTCTTGTTCTGCCGCGCGCTGCTGGCAAGTGGCGTGCCACTGTTTCTAGCAGCCACGATCTCCTCGTTGTCCTTGGCGATCGCCGCGGAGAACTCCTTCCAGACGCCCGGAGTGAGCCGATCGCCGACGGAATAGACACTCTGCAACCGCGGGCTCTCCGCCGAGACATTCACCTGATGCGCCACCTCCCACCACGGTCCGTAAGAGGCGATGCTCCAAAGGACCAGCGGCAGGATGAACGACAGCGCCATCAGGATCGTGGCCTGCGACTGGTCGAGTTCCTTTCTAACCACCCACCAGCGGCGTTGCGACTGTGACTTCATGCCGATGGGTGGCCTTGGTTGAGGAGCCTATTTTCCGAGGGCTTCCTTGGAAAGCGAGGGGTCGAGGTAGGAGTCCACGTCGGCGGGCTTTTCGTAAACCTTGTACTTCACGTTGAAAGCATCCACCATTTTAGTGGAACCATAGATCGAGCCGAGGCCGTCGGCTTTCTCCCAGACCTTGAGTGCCTCCTTCGGGCTGAGGATCTTGGTGCCTGCGAGCAGCGGTTCGTATTCTGCGGGCTTCACCCCGACGCGTTCGGATAGAATGGCGAGGGCTTCGTCGAGGTTGTCTTCCTTGGCGAGGTATTCGGAAATCCGGTTCCATACCTTCACCACTTTCAGCCACTCCGCGCGGCGGTTCTTGACGCTGTCGCGGTCACAGAAGAGGCCGTCATAGATCAGGCCGGGAACATCCTTGGAGGTGAACACAGGTTTCGAGCCGGGCACGAGTTTGAGGGCTTGTCCGGAATTAGGTTGCCAAGCACCGATGCCGTCCACCTCGCCGGACGCGAAGACCTGCGGGGTGTTGTTAGTGGGGGTGTTCTTGATGGTGATGTCGCTCTCTGCCATGCCGTTGAGTTCGAGCCCTTTCAAAAGCAGCAGATGCTCTACGAATCCTTCCTCGAGGGCGATGGTCTTGCCCTTGAGATCCTTGAGCGTTTTGTTTTCTCCTTTGGCGACGATCATGTCATTGCCGTTTGAAAAGTCGTTGAGGAGAATGCAGACGGAGGGCTTGCCGGTGGCACCGGTGACGAGCGCGTCACCATTGGTGACGGAAACAGCGTCGAGCTTGCCGGCGGCGTAAGCCTCCATGGACTTCACATAATCCATCCACACGAACTCGACATCAACGCCGGCCTCTTTGAACCAGCCTTTCTTGATCCCGATTTCCCAAGCCACCCAGCCGGGCCAGTCGGAGTAGCCGATTTTGAGGGGTTCCGCGGCGAGGCGGGCGAATGACGACAAGCCGACAATGGCGGCGAGGAGGATGGATTTGCTGATTTTCATGACTTGAAGTATCTGGGAAATCCCGCGCGGGAATCTCGGAGCGGAGAGCACCAAGCGTGCCAAGGGGAGCCCGTGGTGATTGAGAATCATACGTTTATGCTGATACCGTCATACCCGGGAACCGGATGTCGCTGAGACACAGTTGGTGACGAATCGGAGAACCCCGAGATTCGTTTCTGCATCAATCGGCGCGTCGCGAGATTTCGCAAAATGACACGTCACTTGGTTTTTACGGTTTATCCCCGCGCCGTGACGAAGATAGGGTCCGCCATGAACGAATCGCAAACCCCGCCGAAGAACATTGTTCTCATCGGCTTCATGGGCAGCGGGAAATCGACGGTCGGGCGCGAGTTGCACCACCGGCTCGGTTACCCGTTGGTGGACATGGATCACATCATCGAACAGCGCGCGGGGAAACCGATCACCGCGATCTTCGCTGATGATGGCGAGGAGAAATTCCGCGATATGGAGACCCGGCTGTTGGAAGAACTGAGCGATCCCGCCGCGCCGCGCCGGATCATTTCAACCGGCGGCGGGGTGATTGGTCGGGAGCAAAACCGGGCGCTGCTGCGACATCTCGGCTATGTCGTCTGGCTTCACGCGCCGACGTCGGTGATCCTTGACCGAACCGCGAAAAACCGCGACCGGCCGTTGCTCCACACCGACGATCCCGTGGCACGGGTTGAAGCGCTGCTAGCGGTTAGGAAACCGCTTTACGCGGAAACCGCTCATTTGAAAGTTGATACCGCCGGGCTGGACTGCAACGAGCTGGCGACCGGGATCCTGGAAAGCGCGCGCTACTTTTTCACCGGGCACTTGTGATGGACATGGTCGGGCAAGTCAAAGCGTGGGCAGCGGAGCTGGGTTTTGACGATTGCCGGATCGCAGTCGCCAGGGAAGCAAGCCATGCGGATCTCTTCCGGGACTGGATCGCGGAAGGGAAGCACGGTGAAATGGCATGGCTGGAGCGTACCCCGGAACGGCGCTGCGATCCGCGCGAAGTGCTGGCAGGGTGCAGGGCGATCATTTGTTTGGCGCTGAACTACTATCCGGGCCGTAGCCCGTTTCCCGAAAGCCACGAAGGCGGCTACCGTATCGCACGCTATGCGTGGAATGAAGACTATCACGATCTAATCGAAAAGCGCCTGCGGGAGTTCGACGGGAAATTGCAGTCGCTGGGCGGCACCCAGCGCTTCTACGTCGATACCGGCCCGGTGTTGGAGCGTGATTTCGCGAGCGACGCCGGACTCGGCTGGAACGGAAAATCCACCGTACAGATTCATCGCGGACTGGGCGCATGGTTCTTCCTCGCCGAGCTTTTGACGACACTCGATCTAACTCCCGACACTCCTTTCGGAGACCACTGCGGGAAATGCACAGCCTGTATCACGGCTTGCCCGACTCAAGCCATCACCGCGCCGCGGCGGGTGGACGCGCGGCGCTGTGTTTCCTATCTAACGATCGAGCACAAGGGTCCGATTCCCGAGGAGTTCCGCATCGCGATGGGTGATCGGATCTACGGTTGCGACGATTGTCTCGACGCCTGCCCGTGGAACCGCTTTGCCAGTGAGTCGCGGGAAATGACCTTCCACGCGAGGGCCACGGTTTTCGAGAAACGCCTCCGCGATTTCCTCGAACTCGACGACGACGGCTTCCGCGCGCTGTTTGCCAAATCTCCTATCAAGCGCATCAAACGCCCGCGATTTCTGAGAAACGTCTGCGTGGCGTTAGGTAATACCGGCACCACCGAAGATCTCCCCGCACTACAGCGAGCGGCGGCGGATCCCGATCCATTGATCGCCGAGCACGCCGCCTGGGCGGTGGCTCGGATTCTCGCGCGATGCGAAGGTCAATCCATCACTCCGAGCGCCTCGGGCAGCCAAAGCGAAAGCGCCGGCCAGTAGGTGATCAGGATCAGGCCGATGAACATCGCCGCGTAGAACGGCAGCATCGCCAGCGATACTCTCGCGATGTTCGACTTCCCGACGCTGCAGCCGAGGAAAAGGCAGGTCCCGACCGGCGGCGTGCACAAGCCAATGCAAAGATTGGCGATGAGAATCATCCCGAAGTGCACCGGATCGATTCCGATGCCCACCGCCACCGGCAGGAAAATCGGCGTGAACACCAGCACCGCCGGCGTCATGTCCATGAAGGTTCCCACGACCAACAGGATGATGTTGATCGTTAGAAGGATCATCAGCGGATTGGAGGAAAAACCTAGCAGCGCCTCGCTGACAATCCGCGGCACTTGTTCCTCGGTAAGAAGTCCGCTCATCGCCTGGCTCACCGCGACCAGCAACATGACGATGCCGGTGGTGCGCGCCGAGCCGATCGCCAGCCGCGGCAACATTTTCACAGGCACCTCGCGGTAGATCACCACTGCCAGCAGGAACGCCCATAGCACGGCCACCGCGGAGGCTTCCGTCGGCGTGAACCAGCCGCTCAGGATTCCGCCGAGCACGAAGACGACGAGCAGCAGGCTGGGCAGCGCGCGCCACGTGCAGGCCAGCGCCGAGCGTTTGACTTCACCGGCGACATGCTCCTTATCTCCGCCGTAGCCGTTCTTGCGGCTCACGATGAGCGCCACTCCCATGATCAGCAGTCCGATCACGATTCCGGGCATCACTCCTGCGATGAACAGCGCGCTGATAGATACATTGGAGGCGACGACCGCATAGACGATCATCACGTTGCTCGGCGGGATGAGCAGGCCGGTCGTGGCAGCCGTGGCTGTCAGGGCGATGTTGAAATCCTTCGGATAGCCCTTGCGGTTCATTTCCGGAATCAGGGTGCCGCCGACGGAGGAAACCGCCGCTGCCGCCGAGCCCGAAATCGCGCCGAAGAGCATGCACGTCAGCGTGTTCACCATCGCCAGTCCGCCGCGGAAGCGGCCGAGGAACACCGCCGCGAAATCGATCAGGCGACCGGCCAGTCCGCCCGCGCCCATCAGGTCACCGGCGAGGATGAAAAACGGAATCGCCAGCAGCGCGAAGCTGTCCAGCCCGTTGCCCATGTCGCGCGCCACCGAGATCAGCACGTCGCCGTATCCCAGCGCCCACGCCGCCATCACGGTGGCGATGCCGATGACGAATGCGATCGGCGCGTCCAGCAACATCAGCGCGACGAAGACCGCCAGCAGCACGGCAAGTCCTTCGCTCACGAAGTCACCTCCTCGTCGCCGGTGTTTTCGATTTCGTGCGCCCCGGTCAACAGATAGATCACGTTGCCGAGTGCGAACAAACTGATGACATAACCGCTGACAGGCACCGCCAGATAGAACCACGCCTTGTTGATCTGTAGCGCGGACAAAACCTGTCCGGAATCGAAGCGGTCGATGACCAGTTGCGTCCCGCCGATGCCCATGACGAACAACGCGAAGGCGAACACCATTCCGTGAGTCACGATGCGTGCGAGCCGCCTGGCGGCCGGATCGAAGCGGTCGACCAACAGGTCCACGCCGAGATGTTTGTCATCGAGATAGGCGATGGCACCGCCGAGGAAGGAAATCCAGACGAGGAGGAATCGCGCGAGTTCCTCCGTCCAGCGGACCTGGTCGCCGAGAATCTTGCGGGTGAAAACTCCTAGCAGGACATCGATGGTCAGGACCAGGAATACCGCGATCGAGACCCAGCCGAGCGATATCGCGGTGATGCGTTTGATTTGATTCCACATAAATCAGTTGGCGGCGCGGATGTTCTCGATCAGGGGGCGGGTCGTATCATTGGTGTATTTCTCGACGATGGCCGAGGAGGCCGCGCGGAACGACTCGGGGTCGGGCTCGATGATGTTGACGCCTTCCTTGCGCAGCAGGGCGAGGGAGTTTTCCGTTTCCACTTTCCAGAGTTCGCGTTGGAATTTTCCGGCGTCCTTCACGGAGCTGCGCAGCCATTCCTGTTCCTGCGCGTCGAGCGAGTCCCACAGCTTGCTGCTCGCCAGAATCACGTCCGGGATCCGCGTGTGATGGTCGAGCACGTAGTTCTTACAGATTTCATAATGGCGGCTCGCGACGAAACTCGGTGGGTTGTTTTCCGCGCCGTCCACCGTCCCTTGCTTGAGAGCCGTGTAGAGCTCGCCGAAGGAAATCGGCGTCGGTGATCCGCCCATCGCCTGGACCATGTCCATGGCGACCTGGTCGGCCATCACGCGGATCTTCTTGCCCTTGAGATCGGCCGCGGTGGCGACCGGTTTGACAGTGTAAAAACTGCGGCTGCCGCTGTCGAAATAACCGAGCCCTTGCAAGCCACTCGGCGATCCGTCGCCGCGGGTCTTCACGACCTCCAGCATTTCCTCTCCGACCTGCCCCTCAAGGACCTTCCAGTAATGCGTCTCGTCCTCGAAAAGATACGGTAGCCCGAAAACCTGATAGGAAGGGACGAAGTTGCCGATTGCCGCCGCGCTCACCTTGGTGATGTCCAGCGTGCCGGCCTGGACTTTTTCGAGACACTGGGTCTCGGTGCCGAGCTGCTCGCTGGGGAAGATGTTGATCTTCAATTTTCCTCCGGAGCGTTCTTCGGCCAGCCGCTTGAGTTCCTCCAGCCCCTTGTGGACCGGATGGCTGACCGGCAGCGCGTGGGCGATTTTCAAGACTTTCACGCCTTCGTTCGCCTGCGATTTCGAGCCGCCGAGCCATGAGAACCAGCCGCCTGCAGCGAGGACGCCAATTAGGATGCCGATTATGAGGAATGAAGTGGATTTACTCACCTTGAAATGGGGTTTTTTGGAATGGTGCCGTGACGGGTTTGTGACGCCGGGGCAGGTTGTTCACCGCCGCGCGCACTGACAAGAAACAAAATGTCCGCGGCACGCCAGTCACCCGTTCGGGCGATGCCATCCTGTCCCCTAGTCCGCAAAAATATCCCGCTGCAACGGCTTCCGTCCTCTTTCTAACAAGGTCCCCGCGATGCTCCTAACCTGCACGAATCAGGACTAGAACTACAAGAGATTCAATGTGGGAAAACCGTTCTCAAGCGAGAGAGCCGCAATACCTACCCCTGAAGCGCCCGCAAGGCCCCGCGCACCAGCGCCTCGGTTGCCGCGGCCGGGTCTGCATCCAGCACCTTCCTGACCGCCTTGCGCGCGTCCACCTGTTTGTAACCCAGCGCGATGAGAGCCAGTTCCGCATCGGCCGCTCCGGCACTCACCTGGCCTGCCGCTGCGTCCTGCCAGGTTTCGGTCACGCCGACCTTGTCCTTGAGTTCGAGGACGATCCGCTCCGCCGTCTTCTTGCCCACGCCCTTCAGTTTGGAAAGCCCCGCCACGTCGCCGGCGACCACGGCCTGCTTGAAACGCGTCACATCCATCCCACTGAGCACCGAGACCGCCATCGTCGGACCCACCCCGCTGACCCGGTCGATGAGCAGCAGGAACACATCGCGCTCCTCCTCGCTTGCGAAGCCGAACAACTTCTGCCCGAGCTGGCTGAAATGCAGGTGCGTTCGCAAATCCACCTCCAGCCCCTCCGCCGCGTGCAGTCTATCAAACGTCGAAAGCGGAATGAAAACCTCATAACCCACCCCGTGCACATCCACCACCAACCGGTTGGGATACGCCTCGATCACCTTGCCCCGCAGTCTCGCTATCATGGGGCGAGCTTGGACAAGCCGCTTCTCCCGTCAATGGCCGTCTCCATGATGGAGGGTTAGGTTTCATCCGCCTTCCGGACGATACGTGCCCTGAGGTTGCAGCACTTCCTTCAGAGGGATTTTTCCCGCGATGACCTGAAATAGCGCCGGAAGCTGGTCCACGGAGAATCTCCGGATCAGCAAGCCGAAGTCGTTTGCCGTGGAGTTGAAGGCGAGATGATGGCCGCGTTCCGTCTCGCGGAGAACAAACACGGGACGTGTTCCTGCCCACCACAGACCCACCCAGGCGCTTGTCAGAAGCGGGAGTGTAAGGATGACCAGTGCAGAGGCTGCCAAGGATTCGACCGTTCGCATTGCGGGAGTTTTCAAATCGAGCACATCTGGCGGAATTTCATGGGGCCACCAAACTCCGGCTCCGTAGTTTCAAGGAGAGCGCGGCAAACTGGATGCAGGCCAGCAGGTCCTCCCGCTCCAAGTCCGGAAACTCGGCCAGCAATTCCTCGAAGCTGTCCCCCCGTGCCAGATACTCCAACATCGACTCCACCGTGTAGCGCAGGCCGCGAATGACCGGCTTGCCATGGCAAATCTCCGGATCAATCGTTATCCGATCCAGAACTGCGGTGGAATTACCGGAGGCAGGTTGCATGAAAGGGTCTTAGCCCGTGGTGACAATTTCGCAACGCCGTTTTCCACGTCAATGCCCGTCTCCCACGGACCGCGGATCTTCAGTCCGCCTCTTCGATTCGGAATCGGGCCGGCACCTTGAGGATTGACTCTTCCTCTTGGTCCAACAGCATGTGTCCATGACTATCAACGCGTGGATTTCCCTGGGTCTCACCGTTTTGGCTCAGCCCGTCCTAGCCAACGGCGGCGGCTATTTCCGCGGCGGCGTGGAGCGGGCGGGCGATGTCGCGGGGTTTGAACCCTCCGAGACGGAAAAGATCCGCATTTTGGATGAAAAACTCACGGTCGCCCTCGGTCCGAAATCCGCCGATGTCGAAGTCCGCTATCTGATGCGCAACGAGACCGAAAAGAAGGTGAAGGTGCGGTTTGGATTTCCGGTCGAGGAGTCGTTCGACAAGGATATGACGGGAGCTTCCACCAAAACGGACAAGCTCCGCTATTGTCAAAACTACGTCATCTCCGCCGCCGGAACGCCCGTGACCGCGAAATGGCAGGCCGAAGGAAAAGCGGGTGATGACAAGCGCTTCAAAGGCATCGCCGGCTGGTTGATTTCCGAAATCACCTTTGCCCCAGGTGAGGAAAAGCCGGTGATGATTCATTTTCAAAGTGGCTATCCGTCAGAAAATTGGAGTGTGAGTATCAACACCTCGGAAAGCGCGGGTCTGTTCCGTTACCGTCTATCCACCGCCGCATGCTGGGCGGGAACCATCGGCACCGGACGGATCACGCTCATACCTGCGGGCATCGATCCACGGGAACTCAAAGTTCTGAAGCCGGTGAATCGTTTCAAAAAGGACGGCGAAAACTGGGTGTGGAACTTTGAGAACCTGGAGCCGACACTGGCGGACGATTTTGAAGTTGAGGCATCTCCCGAAATTCACAGTAACCATGGCCGCTACATCGAGCGAGGCAGCCAGTGGTTGATGTCCCACACCAACTACGAGGTGCGGGCCAGTTCGGTGCTCGCTCCTGCCGATGGCAAGACTTACGACGCCGCGAAAATCAAGGGCGGCGAAGTCTGGAGCGAGGGCAAGGCGGGGTCCGGGATCGGTGAGTGGTTGGAGTTGAAACCCATCGCCCCCAAGCCCCTGGCCGCCATCGCGATTTCGCCCGGTATTGTCAAAAATGACGAACTGTTCCAAGCGAATGCCCGGCCGAAAAAAATCCTGGTCAGCCTCAATGACGAGCATCAATTCAGCGTGGACATTCCCGACTCAAAGGAAGATTGCCGGATTCCCGTCATTGGCTACACGAAGCCGGTGAAGAAGATCCGGCTGACTTTCAAGGAAGTTTGGCCGGGCACGAAATTTGAAGATCTCTGCGTTAACGGAGTGAGTTTGGAAGTCAGGCTCGACAAGAAACCAAAGCTTGAACCGTCTCGTTAGGTTTCTGGCGGTGATCGCCGCGACCGCTTCTCTTGCCCGCGCCGGGCAGGAGCTGCCGGTGTTCATCGCGGACAACCACGCCGAGACGACGGGCTGGATCACGCGGAATTTCGACCTCGATGCTCCGCACGTCCTCGTCCTGATAGATGCCCATTCGGATGCCTCAGCCGTGGAACGCTCCGAGGAAATTCGCGAGGAATTGCGCCGCGTGCCGTATGAGAAAGATCGTGCGATGCGTGTCGAAAACTGGCGGAAGAGCGGTCGTTTGCAGGCCTTCAACTGGATCGAGCCGCTGATGCCGCGGCCGCTGGATCAGGTGTTGTGGCTGGCCGGTGGTTCACTTGATGCCAAGCAGCGGGCTGCGAAGAGTTTGGAAGCCATTGAATCGTTAGATGGCAGGTTGGAAGTGGAGCCGAGATCGGCCGGTTCGTTCGGCAAGCGCTGGGAGACTTGCGATCTGAAAGGTTTCAGCGAGTGGCAACCGGGAGCGCGGAAGATCGTCCTCGGCATCGACCTCGACTTTTTCGCGGGAATGAAACCAGCGGAACGCGAGGCGAATTTCGAGGCGATCTGGGAACGCGCGATGGACTGGCCGGGTCTGGCAGGAGTCGCCTTCGCCGTGTCGCGGCCCTGGCTAACGGACGATGCCGAGGCAGACGCGCTGGTGGCACTCGCCATCGATGCCGTCCGCCATACCCGTGGTGCGAAATTGGAGTTGGATGCGTCGCTCGATGACCGGCCCGACAGTTCGCTGAAAGCAGCGGAATTGAAACACCACCCACCCCGCTGGGATATCGGCAAAACCTCACCGGAAGTCCGGATGAAATTGAGTGGCCTTGGGGAGAATCTAACTGTCATCGATCGACAGCGGACGTGGGAGCCATCGGCGTGGGCGGATGATTCAGGCATTGACCGCATCGTGCCGGATCGCGGCGAGATCGACAGCGATGGGGTGTGGCGGTTTCCGCTCGGGAAGGAACCCGTGCTGCGGGCGGAGGCCGCGGACGACGCGACCGGCCGGACCCGCTGGTTTCTGTTGGAGCCGGCGCGGGAGGCGTATGACCTGCTGCCGGAGACAGGGCTCGGCAAGAGTTTCTCGAAATCCCCGGCCCGCTGGATTTACGAAAAGCGCCGCAGCTTGGGCGAGAGCACGGATTTCCAACTCGATCCCGCGACCTGGCGGCGCACGACGGGTGGAAGGTTTCTGATCGAAGCGGAAATCGAAACCCCGCGCGGCTGGCGTCCCGTCCCTACCATTGAGCTGCGCATCCACACGGCGGAAGGCTTCCGCGGTGCGGTCTCCGAATGCGCCGGAATGCCCTATGTTTTCGGCATCGCCGGGGTGACTGCGGGCGATCTGTCCGGAGTGGAAACCGGCTGGGGCAGCGATTGCGCCAATCTCTTCATCCATGCCTGGAGGCGGAACGGCATCCATCTAACATGGGGCGATCCCGGTCGCCTGCGCGCGCAGCTTGTGACTCTGGCGGAAAACGTGACGCTGGCCGATGGCGTGAAAATCACCTCCGCCGGGATCGGGCGCGGCATCGTCATCGACTTCGGGAATCACGTCGCGGCGATCTGGCAGGACCGCGAGCCGCTCGGGGTGATAGGTGGAAATGACCTCGTCATCCATCACCTCGGCGGGCTGCCCGAGATCATCGAGCTGGCGAAACTCGCGGAGACCCGTCCGGCCTTCTCGTTGCGCGGGCCGCATTCCCCGCCGACCTGCCGGATTGCTTTTGCGGGCGACGTCGTGTTAGCCGGAGATGACCGTGAGGTGATCGCAGGCTTCGGCAGGGGCGATGCGGGTGCCTTCGTGGTGAACTTGGAAGGCACTCCCTCGATGCTCGAACCGGATCGAAAGCCCCGCTACGATTTCCGCTTCCAATCGGACCGGTTAGGTTGGCTGAAATCACAGGGCGTGGATGCCGTTTCCCTGGCAAACAACCACGCCGCTGATGCCGGGGCGGATGGAATTGTCGAAGGAATCCGCGCTTTGGAAAACGCCGGCATCGCCAGCTTCGGCGCGGGTAGGAACGAGGCTGAAGCCTGCCGCCCTTGGCGGATGGAACGCAAGGGAGTGAGGATGGCGGTGTTCGGCATCAGTTATTTCGAGACCGGAGCGGCCGGACCTGGAAAACCCGGAGTCGCTGTGCTGCCGCTTCACCGTGAGACTCTCAAACAGGAAATCCAAAAGGCCCGGGCGGCAGGCGAGCGGGTGATCGCCATGGTTCACGGCGGGAACGAATACGATCCGAAGGTGGACGACGACCAACGCCAGTGGGCTAGGTGGCTGGCAGCGCGCGGAGTCGCTCTAACTGTCGGCTCGCATCCTCACGTGTTCCAGCGCGAGGAGATCCACGGCGGTTCGGTCATCCTGCACTCGCTGGGCAACGCGGTTTATCCGCGCGCACTCAAAGGTGCGGATTCGGGAGTGATCCGGGTGATGGAAATCGGCGGCTCTCCGATCAAATCCGAGCGGTGACTTCCAGCGTTTTCGACAGCACCACGCTCCGGTAGTTGGTGTTGCTCCAGCTCACGTGTTCGATGAAACGGAAACCGATCTTTTCATACCAACGGATCAAATGATCGGCTCCGTCCGCCGTGTCGAGCGCCAGTTCCCCGGCTCCACGCATGGCCGCCTCCGTCTCTAACATAGCAAACAGCCGCCCGCCCAGCCCGTGTCCCTGGAGATCCGGACGCACGGCGAGCTGGCCGAACGAAAAGACTCCCGGTTGGCGATACCATGCGCAGTCCTCGCTGCCCGCCGGATTCTGATAGAGGGTGACGGTCGCCACGATTTCCCCATCCAGCATCGCAACCCACGGCCAACCGCTGGCGAGCCTGCTGCGGGTGACGTCGCCGTCCTGATGGGTCGCCGTGTAGCGCAGGCCCATCGCCGCGAGCGGGGCGTAGGCCTGGTGCAACAACCCCGTGATCTCAGGAATCGGGTCGCTCTCCCGAAGGTTGCGGATGACGATGCGCTCCATCATGATCGCCGGAGCTTGGCGGATTCATTTTTGCCGTCAATTCGCAAGGCCACCCCGATGGATCGGAAGTTGGGGGATAAAGGGCGCTCGATTGAATTAAGGATTTCCAGATCGTTCTCGAAAAGATTAAGACAGGGTCCGATCGGAATTGCCGGATTCAGCCCGCGTTTTTTCACCCATGAACCGGAAAACCCAGATTCTGCTAGCAACCCATCTCGCCGCCCTTGGCTTGGCGTTTGGGTTGGCATGGAACATCCCGCCAGGCCTCGGGGTCAGTGGCAACGCCAAGCCACTGAAGACCAAGTCCGGCAGCCGTGACGCACCCGGCAGCACGGGAGATGGCGAGCGATTGTTAGCGAGATTCACGAGCCGCAAGGTGGAGAAGCCGACGGACAAGGATTCGAAATACCTGGCGCTCAAGGCCTCGCTGCCGGTGGCGGCGGATGTGAAAGCCGCGGCGATGGAAGTCATCGGAAGGTTGGACCAGGGCCGGCATCGGGACATGACGGAACAGGAAAATTGGGAGCATCTGGCAGAGGCGGAGGTCCGGACGCTGCACTGGATGAGGATTGATCCCGTCGGCGCGATGGATTTCCTAACGACGAATGAGGTGAGTTTCCGGCATTCCCTAACCATGGACTTCAACGAACACGTTTTCAAGGAAATCGTCGGGGAGCATGGCTTGTTAGCCTCGGTGGCCTGGCTGAGCAAGACGGTTCGAACGACACCCACCTTTTGCGAAGCTGCGGTCGCCGGGATGAAGTCGGGTGGGGGAGTCGCGCTGTTGGGCAAGCTGGTGTCGTCGATGGAAAGCTATCCCACCCAAGCCGCCTACCTCAAAGAGGTCTCGAATCCCCGCAATATGTTCGGCAGGCAGAATTACGGGTTCTTCCTCCAGGCGGGAGAAGCTGTCCGCTTTGAAGAACGCGAGAGGTTGCTGCAAATGGCGAAGGGCCAACCTACGGAAGCCTATCAGCTCGATCTCCTGACCGGCTTCGCCCGATCCGATCCGGCAGCCGCAAGCTGGCTGTTGGAGTCCGTCGCCAACGGCGATTTGCAGGGCCTGGTGGCCGAGCGGGTGAAATCCGAAGCCCGAGCCAGCATCCAGAATGCCGGTTCGGTTGATTTGGAACAACGGGTGGATGTGCTGGCGGATTCACCCGGTCACGCGGGGAAATCGCGCGAGGAACTGGCCACGGAATTGGTCGGCAGAGACGTCGCGCGGATGTTGAGCAACGGCCGTGACTGGAGTTACGAGTTTCATCACGGGGAAGTGACCGCGGATGAGGTTCTCGCCGCCATGCGCGCCGCGCTTCCGGGAGTTTCCGGAGGAGGGGATGCCGCGCTGCGGGGGGCGCTCTATCAGCGGTTTGCGGAGGAGAATCCGGAAGCCGCGCTGCCGTTGATCGCCGGGCTGCCGGAAGTGCAAAGGCGCCGGCTTCTCTATCAGAGCGCCGCAAACGGATTCAGCGACGTTTCGCCGGAGGTATTTTCCAACTTCCTTGCGGGACTTCCGGCACCGACGAATCCCGAGGAAGTGGAATTGCGGCAGGAGGCAGCCATTGCGAAAGCTCGGAAATTCGCGGCACGCTTCGGCGACGAATACGAGGCGGTTGTCAAGGCCATGCCCGCGGGAAATGACAAGATTGCGGCTGCCAAAGGTCTGGTTCTGGAGACCCGGTCAGCCAACCCGGCCGCGGCGGCGGAGTTGGAAAAACAGCTTTTGCACAACTCCCCATGAACCGGCGCTCCATCATCCTTCTTGTGGCGAGCCACCTCGCGGTGATCGTGTCAGGTGTCGTGTTGGCAAGGCAGTTAGGAACATCCAGCGCCAAGCCGGCGGATCACAGGAGTTCGGCGAGACATTCCACTTCCGTCAACCGCGGCAGAACAGAAACACCGGCGGACCGTCCGTTGGGCCAATGGCGGACCCGCGAATATGCGGCCGCGTGGAATGCCGTGCGGCTAGGGACACTAACAACCAAGGAGCGGATCAAACTGCAGCGGGAGTTGCTGGCAAAATGGGCGGAGGTGGACTTGCAGGCAGCGATCAAAGCGGCGTTGGGGGAATCCTGGATTCCCGAGGCGGGGTATCCAGGGAGTTACGTGGATCCTGCCGGTCCGCTGTTAGGTGCGTTGTCCGGTTATTTTGTCGGGAATCCCGACGCGAGCTGGGAGTTGATCCATGCGGGAGAATTCGGCATGGCCAACGGGGTGTTGCGGCAACTCTGGATGCGCGCTGTCGGGGAGAAGGACAGCCGTCGTCTGACGGGCATGATCAGCGGATTGTCCTGGCGGGACAGGGACCAGGCGATCCGGTCCTGCGGTGTTGCCTTGATGAACCAACGAGCTAACATTACCTATCCGGAGTTCCTCAGAATCCTCACCGCCTTCCCCGAAGAGATGGTGAGCGCGGAACAGATATTCAGGTATGGGACTTCAGGGATTGTTTCGCCAGCGTCACGGGAAAAGGAGAAAGACGCCATCCTCAAAGCGCCGGCCGGCGACGAGAGGATGCTCCGGGTCAACGCAATGATCTATGGTCGGCAACTTTTCAAACAATCGGCGGATGAAATCAGCCGTGAGATCATGGACCTGCCCCGCACGGCGAGTGAAGAGGTGCTGTGCAGCGCCTTGAGATTCTCAAAAATTGATCCTGTTAGGACGACCGGAATCATCGATCTCCTCATCGGGTTGGAAGCATGGAACAAGATGGCGCAACCGGAAGTCGTCGCTCCGCTCCAGCGGTTTTCGACGAGTGAGGACATGGCGAAAGTCGCGGCTTGGGCGACCGGATTGCCAGTGCGCGAAGAGACCGAGGATTTGTTTGATCGCAGCATCGAACCTTATCTCAAGAATAACCCGGACACTGCGCCGGACTGGATCAGCCAGATCCCGCCGGGCGTTTGGCGGGATCGCGCCTATGCCCAATTCTCGCTGACGGCCCTGAGTGGTCAAAACGACGCGGAGAAATCGCAGTGGGCGGTCGAACAGATTTCCGATCCCCGGGTGAAGGACGAAGCTGAAACCCGGCGCTCGCAATTGGCGAAGGGGATCGGATCGAAGCAAAACTAGGCGACGACTTGGGCATCCGGATGAATTAAAGATTTCCAGATCGCTCTCGAAAAGTTTACAACCGGGGTTAATCGAAATTGCCGGGCCCATCCGGCGTTTTTTTCAGCCATGACCCGGACCACACAAATCCTGCTGGTGACGCACTTGTTCGCGCTGACTTTGGGTTACGGAGTGGTCCGGCGGGCGGTGACCTATGCCGATGCGAAGGGCGACCGCCCGCCCGAATTCACGAAACTCGCCGTCCGCGACCCGCAAGCGCCGACGGGCGACGGTGATGAACTGCTGGCGGATTTCCTGGAAGAGCGGGCGGGGAAGCACTCGAAGTTCCAGGAATTGAAAGCGACCATGCCGGTGGCGAAGGATTTGCGCGGGGCCACCGTTTCGGCGGTCCAGGGTCTGGGTGGTGGGAACTGGCGCGCTGGCCTGACCGAAGATGAGCAAGAGGCCCGTCTGGCGGAAGTGAAGGTGCGGGTGTGGCAGTGGATGAAGGCCAATCCGGTCGAGGCAGTAGGATTTGTGCTGAATGATGAGGCTTGCGAGGCGGTGGGGTTGCCGGCCTTGCTCGACCAACCCGTTTTCAAGGAGATCGCGGCGGAAAACGGCGTGCTCAGATCGGTGGGCTGGCTGGTGAAGAGCGAGGCCTCGTTCGCCACCTTGTGCGAGCTAACGTTGAACGAAATGCGTGCGGGGGGCGGGTTCGCCCTGTTTGAGAAAGTGGACGGCGCGATTTTCCGCAGTCCCAATCGCTCCGAGTTCCGCGCGTTCCGCGCGCAGCCACTGGTTTCGGACAACCCGGCTTACGATGGCGAGCACTACCTCCGCTTGGCTGGTACCGCCGTCCGTTTCGAGGAAAATGAAAGACTGTTGGAGCGGGTGAAGCGCATGCGCGCGGACGGTGACAAAGTGGATCTTCTGGCAGGTTTCGCCGCGTCGGGCGGTCCGGCGGCCGAGTGGCTGCGAGGAGTTCTCAAGCGGCGGGAGTTGAAGGGAATCGTGGCGGAGGATTTGCTGCCTGAGTTGGACCGGGTGATCCTCGAAGTCGCCGAGCTGGGCATCGAACCACGGTTGGAAATCCTGCGGGCGGATCCGGGTTCCGAGGGCAAGTCGAAGCAAGAGCTGATGAATGAATTGGTGGTTGCGGATGTCAGGCGGCTGTTGGCGACTGGCCGCGATTGGCGGCATGAGTTCCGATACGGGACAGTGTCGTTGGACGAAGTGCTGGCCGCGGTGCAAACCGGTCTCCCTAACATTCCGGAAACCGGGCAGGAGGCGATGCGGGTTGCCTTGTATCGCGAGCTCGCGGAGGAGAATCCCAAGAACGCGCTGCCCTTGCTCGACGTGTTTCCGCCGGAGAAGCGGCGGCAGGTGTTGCTCGATTCCACGTGGCTGAGCCACGTCAATGTCTCGCCGGATGAGTTCCTGCGCTTCCTGGCCGATGTCCCCGACGCGCAAACTCCCGAGGAGCAGGAGTCGAAACTCAAGGGCTGGAATTCCAAGGCCCGCGGCTACTTGTGGCGCTACGGCGATGACTATGTGGAATGGGTGAAACAAATGCCGCCGGGCATCCACAAGGAAGCGGCGATGAATTCCGTGCTGTGGGCGACCTCGGAACAAAATCCCGCACAAGCCCGGTTGTTGAGCGAACAATTCTATCCACAAAATCCATGACCCGGCGATCCAAGACGATTCTCTTGGCCAGCCATTTGTTGCTGGTGCTGGCCGGTGGCTTCGTCGCGTGGCAGTCAACTGATGGCGGTTTTTTCCGGCAGCCATCGTCCGCTCTAAAGCAAGGAAAGCCCCCGGAACGCGACCTGCGGGGAGATGCGTTCTATCCGACGAAGGACTGGCACAGCAGCGAATACGCGCGGGCCTGGAAGGCGGTGCGCAACGGCCGGTTCACCACCCGCGAGCGGATCCGGGTGCAGCGGGATCTGTTGGGAAAATGGGCGGTGGTGGACCTGGCAGCCGCCGTCGAGGCCGCGCTGGGCGAAGCGTGGGATCGCGATGGCGGTTCCGACTTCGACCCGAGCGGCCCTTTGCTCGACGTTTTCTCGGAAGCCCTAGCTAACAACCCGCAGGAAAGCTGGGACATGATCCGCGGTCGGCAATTCGGCGTGGGGACCGGGATGCTGCGCCGCGTGTGGATCGAGGCGGTGGGTGCCAAGGACCCGTCGTTTCTCGCCAAGCGGTTGGACGCACTTTCCTGGCGGGATCGGGATCATGCCGCGGAAATCTGTCATGCAGCGGTCCACGGCCGGTCGGACGGGGTGACGGAAGCCGATCTGTTCAAGGTTCTAGCCGCTTTCCCCGAAGACATCGTCAGCGCGGAGCAACTCCTGAATTTCACCACCCCTCACGGCGGGGCGGTGGATCTAACGACGATCAAGGAGGAGATCGTCCGGTTAGGGAAGGAGGACGACCGGCTTGCGAGAGTGAAGGCAATGTTGTTAGGCCGGGAACTCGTCTCGAAATCTCCCGATGAAATCGCGGCGGAAATCGAAGGCCTGCCGGAGGGCGTTAGGGAGGAAGTCGTGTGGGCGGCCTTGAAGGATACCGGCAAGATGGAGAATGTCCCGGGACTCGTCGATCTGCTGATCGAAGAAAACGCCTGGGCCAAAGTGGAACAGCGTGAAACAGTCCAACAGCTCCAGAAACTCGCCCGCAACGGCGGCGCTGCGGAAGTCGCCGAGTGGGCGACGACCCTGCCGGTGCGCAAGGAGACGATCGAGTTGTTCCACCGCAGCGTGGAAACCTACCTCGCCGAAAACCTGGAACGCGCGCGGGCCTGGCTGGCCAGGATCCCTCCCGGCGTCTGGCGCGACCGGGCCCATGCGGAGTATTCGCAAGTGGCGCTCCATGTGTATAACAACTCGCGGGCCTCGCGTTGGGCTCTCGATCAAATCGCCGCCGACGATTTCAAAACGGAAGCCGGGGACTGGCGCGAACAGTGGGAGAAAAGGACTGGCTGGGCGGAGAATTAGGTCTCAGTTTGAGCCACGAGAATTCCCATGAACTACCGCGAACACAACATCAATCGGAACTGGTCCGCGGAGGGGAAGATCGATCTCTATCGACAGATGATGCGGATCCGGATGTTCGAGAAGGCGGCACTCAAGAATTACATGTGGGGAAAAATGGGAGGCTGGCTGATTCTCAGCAACGGGCAGGAATCCGTCGCCGCGACTGTCCGTTCCTTGATGGGGCCTCAGGATCATGGCATCAGCGGGCCTCGGGGAATCGCCCACGCGCTTGCCTCCGGGACGGAGATGGGACCGTGCATGGCGGAATTCTACGGGAAAACGAACGGCTGCTCGAAGGGCAAGGCCGGGGCGTTTTCATTATTCGATCCTCCTCGGCACCACTGGGGCTGCCACGGAATCGCCGCTGCCCACACGCCGCTCGCCGCGGGACTCGCGTTTGCGTTGAAACAGCGGGACATCAAGGGTGCGGTCTTCTGCTTCCTCGGCGACGGTTCGGTCAATCAGGGCGTCTATCATGAGTCTCTCAACCTCGCCGGACTGTTCAGTTTGCCGGTGATCTATCTTATCGAGAACAACGGTTATGCGATGGGAACGTCGGTTTCTCGCTCGTCCGTGTTCAAGGATTGCCTCGCCCGTCGTGCGGAGACCTATGGCATCGATTGGGATGTTTTCAGCGATGCGGATCCCTATGAAATGAGAGCGAGAATCCAGCCCGCCGTCGACCGTGCCCGTGAGCACCAACGGCCGACGGTGCTGGAGATTTCCACCTATCGTTATCATGGGTTCACCATTTCTGATGCGAACCACAAGAGATACCGCATGCCGGAAGAGATCGAAGCGAAGAAGTCCCGTGATCCGATGATGCTGTGGGGACGGCGGCTGATAGAGGAAAGGATTCTCGATGAGGTGGAGTTGGAAAAAATCTCCGTCGCTGCAAAAGCAGAAGCGAAGGCTGCGGTCGAGTTCTCGGAAAGCGGGGTGGCTCCAACGGTTTCAGACATCAGCGACGACGTGTATTGGGAAACCGACCACGCGACCGAAAGCTCGAAGATCGGGCGGTATTTTTTCGATGAATGAAACCGATCAGGTGCCCGGCTGCGCGGGTTTGGCTCAGTATGTCTGCACCCTGAGCCTCACAAATACCCGGTCTTCCTGGCTTGGGAGGGGATCAACATAGTAGGTAACAAGCCTCCATGCGGGACTGGGCCATAACTCCTGTAACTCCCAAATGTTCGAGTCGTAGGTGATCAGATCGGCGGTTCGCTCGGGAATATAATCGAGCGGGAGCCCGTCACTTCGTTTGAGATAGGAGATCGCCAGTTTGTTTCGAGTGGTATCGTAACGAATCCACGGGAGGCCGCGAGATTGGGGATCCGTCGGATCCATCATTTGGTGATTGGGGATTTTAGGGTCAAGACCGAGCGCGTATTCCATAAGTTGCGAAAGCCCGTCATTGTCTTCGTCCAGCAGGTAAGCCGCAGGCGACGGATCCGCGCCGAAATCCTTCGCCCACTGCGCATAGGTATTGATGAAATGGGCATACTGAGTGTCAGAGGCGGGATTCGTTCTTCCCAATCCGTCCGTTACCGCTCCTGCTCTCAGGGAAACCCAAGTGTGGTTATATGACAAACTGAAGACAATTCTGTAACGCCTGCCACTTCCCGTCACACTGGCAACCGTGCCGTCCACGATGTTGAAATCGTCGATCCCCAAGCCTGTAACTTCATCACTGAACTCGAGAATCCCGGACAGAGGCAAATCTGACTGGCTGCCGTCCCCGATCCATGTCGCCTGAGGAAAGGCCGGGACCAATTCCAGTTGATCAATCCGGGTTCCGTCATCACTCGCGTAGAGGTCGATCACATGATTGCCCGCGCTCAAGCTGAAGATCCTTGGAGTTCCATCAATTTCCATGAAAATGGGATGAAAATTTCCGGAACCCATCTCGTCCGGTCCCACGTTGGTAACCCATCGCACCGGCGCGGGATCTCCATCAAATCCGAGATAGAAAGAACTGCTCAATGGATCGTCCGCCCGCACATCGCCCTTGAGATGGTATAGGCCTGAACGAGGAATGTTCACACTGAAACTAACTTTCAACAATGGATCGAGCCCGGTGCTGCCCGATCTGGAACCTTCGGGAATCCAGAGATAGCCACCTCCGCTTGCCGCGGGGTCTTGGACGATGACAAAACCTGACTCCACCAATCCAGCCTCGGCTTCCACTGAAAGTTGCGGAGTGCCGAAAGGAACAGTCACCGCGATGCTTCCCGCCATGGGGAGTCCGTTGGTTCCCATCACCAAATCTTCTTTCAAGGTTACGGTCACACCGCCGCTCCCCGAGGCGTTGACCACGAGTCGGTAGGCGTTGCCGATGGTATTCTCGACTCTTAATATCCCGCCGTTGGTGGCTGTGAAAAAGTATTCATTCATCATCTCGATAGGGCGATCAAACACGATGTTCATGCTGAAAATGCCGGACGTCTGTTCCGGGACTTCGGTGAACTGCGCCATCGGTCCGGTATCGCCGATGTTCTGGATCTCCAACACGTTTGAAGCAAGGTTGCCTAACAGCGACGAGTTCGCGACGTTTTGGGCGACGGAAATCGATGCGGTTGATTGCTGAGCCAGGACGGTGGCGGTGTAGAAGTAGCCGTTTCCTCGCAGGCCGGTGACCACGCCGCCCGCCACGGTCAGGTCCGCGGCGACGAAATCGGTGACCGCGGAGTCGAAGGCGATCACCACCTCGAACGGACCCGAGACCGGTGCCTCGGGGCCCGCGATCTCGCAGCGCGCGGGACGTTTGCTGACCAGGCCGTCGAAACGGAACGTGGAATTGACGTTGGCCAGAATGCCAGAGGTTGCCAGCGTCCAGTCGTTGCCGTTGTCGCTGTAATGAACTTCAAAACCTCTGATTCGCCCGACCGGAATGTCCTGCCGAGGGGTGTATTCGATGCCACCGAATTCTCTAACGGAACCCAGATCCATGGTGATTTGTTTTGGGGAAGGGCCACCCAATACCGTTATCCAGTATGTGTAGGGATCACCGTCGATGATTCTTGCCGCACTGCCGGGCTCCTCGCTGGTGAAGCTCTCAATACTTAATTCCGAGGGGAGGATGGGTCTGCCTTTTCCATCGAGAATGCGAAGCTCACCGACGGACATGGCATTGGAACTATGCGACGAAAGTGATGTCAACCGGACATAGCGGGCGGACGTTGCGGGTTCGACATTGAATTCCTCGGGTGTGAGACCCGAGATATAACTCTGAAGCAGGTTCACGGCTTGCTGGTCCACCACATGTTTGCCCAAGGGCGGCATTGCCACGCCCGGCACGGCACTGGCAGCACGCACGTGGATCGCGGACAGCGCGGGATCTCCGGGTTTGAGATAACGCCCGTCGGGCCCCAGGTTGAACTGACCTTCGATGATTCCATTGACTAGATTCTGAGCGCGCAGCGGAACATGCAGCCGGGCATCGAAGTGGGGCACGCTGCTCCCCGGTTGGTGGCATTGGGAACAGTTGGAATCGAGATAGGATCGCACCCGGTGCTCCACCGGCGCGGTGACATCGTCCAAGGGTCTCGACTGGAGGAAGCCCGACACCCGGCTTTGGCTGATAGAGGGTGAGAAAAGTCCGTTCGAGCTGAAGAGGCTCAGTTGGTTGACCGGTTGGCCGTCCGTTAGGTTAGGCACCATCCGGTTGATCTGGTGCGTCCGGAGACCGAGAGCCTGACCGGTCGCCTCGGTGTGGCACTGCATGCAGTCCGCCCGCGAGGGGTAACTCCAGGTCCGGGTCGAGGTTCCGCCGTCCTGAGCGGTCACTTCGAATTCCTCTTCCGCGCCGTCGGTGAGCAGCACCGCATCGGTGCCGGCGGCATTCCACTTGTAGGTGAGGCCATATTTCCCGCCGTTGGTGGTGCAGACCATGACGCGCGTCTCCAGGCGTTTCATCACCGCGGGGTTGCGCTCGTCCACAGGGATTTCGAAGTGTTTCACGAGAACCGTGCCTGCGGGAAAGGTCCAGTTTCCGGTTTCATTGAATGCGATCTTCTCCGCGACGGTGTTGTGGGATCCGTCGTTGGGAATGATCATCCAGCGCCGCTTTAACGCGCCGTCGGACCACAACGGACTGGCCACTTCGTAGGCCACCATCGGTGAGGAGGGCAGGAGTGTGGACATGTCCGCAAAGAGTCCGGTAGCCGACAACAACGCGGGAGCCTCGGCGTAAGTACCGGCCCGCACCAGTTTCCGCAGGGTGCCGCCGTTCTGACCCTGGCCATTGAGTTTCATGAAATAAATTTCTCCGGCCAAGTCCGTGCAGATCCCCGCCAGGCCCGAATAGATCCCGGGTCCCAAGCCGGAATGAATCTGCGTGATGAAGGGAGCCCCGTCTTGCGCGTTCAAGGTCACGGTGGAAATGTATCCCTTGCCGTTGTCCCCGAAAAAGATCCTGCCTCCCAGATCGGCCGCCCATTTCGAGCCCCGGTAACGCGGTCCGCCGATGATGCAGGTTCCGGCGGTGCGGTCATATGAATAGAACGGCGGGTTTTCCGTGCCGATCATTGTCGCCACCGAAGGCTTCGGCTTGGGGCCCGTTAGCGTCCCTTGCATGTAGGGCCACTGCGAGTTTGTGCCTTTCCTGACGCGGGTGAGCTCCTCAAGCTGGGATTGGCCGACATCGCCTACCCACAAATCACCGGTCACCGGATCGTAGTGCGCGGAATGCGGGCTTCGCAGGCCGATGGCGTAGAACTCCTCCAGCACCGCGCCGCCCACCCACGGGTTGGTGTTGGGGATTCCATAGCCTTGGGAAAAACTCGCGGGAAACGACGCCGGCTTTCCCGGAGGGTCGAGCGGTTGGCGGGAGATTGCGTGGGATTTGGCCGGATCGTTGTCCACGTCGATGCGGAGCACGCCGCCGAAAAAGCCGCCGTTGATTCTCTGCGACTGGGCGAATTGATCGTCCGCGCCCCCACCGTCGCCGCAGGTGATCATCAGGAAGCCCTCGTTGTCGAAAGCCATCGCCCCGCCATTGTGCCAGCGGTGGGGATCATATTGCTGGATCAGGACGGACTCGCTCGCCGGATCGATCGTGCCGCTGGCGGGCGACCAGATGAACTTGGAAACCCGCCACATGCTGCGGTCCGGCGCGGCATTCACCGACTCCGGCCGGTGGTTGTAACAGACGAAGACATCGTTGGCATGCGGCGACCCGGCCTGCCCGAACTGCGGATGGAAAATCAGTTGATAGAGTCCCTGGTCTTCCGAAATCTGAAGGCTCGAATTCAAATCCAGCACGGTGGTCACCTGGTCGGCCATCGCGGCGGGGTCGTTCGGAAAGCGGGAAATCCTGCCGCTTTTCCCGACCACCAGCATTTCGTTGCTGCCGGGGATTTCCGCCAGCCACAAGGGATCGACAAACGTCAGGTTCGGGAATGCGTTCTCAGTGGTCCATCCCGACGCGCTTCCCGGCGCCAAGACTGGAAAGACGCCGTTGAAATATGGGCCGACCGGCGGTGCGGCGAATAGCTGGCCTGCCAACGCGGCGATCCCGCATCCGATTGCAAGTAAACCGCGCATGTTCCAATCACCGGTAGCCATGATCGTGGTTATCCCGCGGTCCATGAGACGCCAAGCCAAATCCAGCAGAAATCATTTCGGAGGTGCGTCGGACCCACAGCCGGCCTACGCTCGCGAATGAAGCCGCTGTTTGAAGAACTCGATTTCCGCGAGACGCCGCTGGGTGACCTGATCCTGCGCCGCCGGGGGATGGCGATGCTCGATGATATCATTGTTTACGAAGTGTTGTTAGGAAACGGTTATCTCATGTCCAGCCTGTTCCACGACGTGGAGGAGGCCTTGGCCGATCTGGGTCTGGCGGCGGTGGCGGGCGAGAAGCTCGATGTGGTCGTCGGCGGGCTCGGGCTGGGCTACACCGCCGTGGCCGCTTTGCGGGACGAGCGGGTGGGAGAGTTGTTGGTGGTGGATGTGATGGAGCCGGTGATCGAGTGGCATGAGAAGGGGCTGGTGCCGCTGGGAGAAAAACTAACAGGCGATCCGCGCTGCCGGTTGGTGCTCGGGGATTTCTTCACGCTCGCCGCCGCGCCGGAGGTGGGATTCGATCGGGAGCAGCCGGGGCGGAAATTCCATGCGGTGTTGTTGGACATCGATCACTCGCCGCAAAATCTGCTGCACGAGCGGAACGCGGCGTTCTACAGCGCGGATGGCCTGCGTCGGCTCGCCGCGCAACTGCATCCCGGCGGGGTGTTCGCGCTGTGGTCGGACGATGCGCCGGATGACAATTTCCTGAGCCATCTCGCGGAGGTTTTCGAAACGTCCGAGGCGCACGTGGTGAAGTTTCCGAATCCGCTGCTGGACAAGGAATCGGAAAGCACGGTTTACGTCGCCCGGCGATAAATTTTCATCCGCTGGACAATTGGCGTTAGGTTTGCGGCGGTTGATCCGTCTCTATCCACAACCGCCGGACCACGGCCGCCATGAAAACTCCAGCCCTCGTTCTGACCGCCCTTTGCAGCCTGATTCACCCACTCACCGCGACACCTGACCATGCGGTCAGCGTCACCGAGCGTGTGCTGGGATCCAACCCCGGTGGATTCGCCGTCATCCGCACGGAAACCGACAATCTCGGCAGCTACTACAGCTCCCGCGTCACCACCTGGCTCGACGAGATTCCCAAGACTCCGGAGGGTCGTGAAAAAGTGAAATCCACCCTTCTTCTCGATGTGACACACTCCGTGGATGCCAATCACGAGGATCGGAACACCCCGCCACCCGTGGCCGAAAAAATCAATAGCCAGGACACATCCCTGACTTTGGCGTCCGTTCTCCAGCGGTATCCCGACCAGATACAGCAGACATGGACGCCAGAGCAGCTTTCCAAACTTGAAATCCACCAAGTCGGGGGAATCCATTTCAACCGGAGGCTCTCACTCGTTCACGGAACTTCCGTCCAACAAAAAATCTTCGGCGGCCGTCGTGCTGACGAACCCTGGAGTTTGAGCGAGGTGACGGAAGACGCCGATTGCATCTACCTCAGATTGTCGATCGGCAAGGACTCCGGCCCGGAATCCCGCATCGTCTGCGTGCCGCCGGAGATCACCAAGCGCCAGCGCGATCAGGCGTCGGCTCAGCCGGTCTATCTAACCGCCGGCAAGTTTGACACCCGTGAAGAGGCGGCGCAGGCCGCGAGGACGATCATGACGAAAGCACGCGAGCTGAAATTCCACGGCTTTCATCCGGAAATCTGGTCGTTGGAAGACGGCACGCTGAAGACCAAATACGTCGTCGCGGAAACCTATTCGACCGAGCGGATCGGCACAGGCGGCATTCCGGAAATGGAAAAGGCCTTGGAAATCAAACTCACGCCGATGAGCAGCGGGCGCTTCATCGAGAAGTTTTTCGTTCCAAACTGACGGTTGCCCGGACTGGACGCGGGCGGATCCGCCGCCTACACCTCGCGCATGACCGTTCGCACCCGCTTCGCTCCTTCGCCCACCGGCTATCTCCACGTCGGCGGGGCGCGCACCGCATTGTTCAACTGGCTCTTCGCGCGCAAGCACGGCGGCGTTTTCGTGCTGCGGGTGGAGGACACCGACGAGGCGCGAAACACGGAGGCCGCACGGCAGGCGATTTTCGACGGGATGAACTGGCTCGGTCTGGATTGGGATGAAGGCCCGCAAAAGGGCGGCAACTTCGGCCCCTACTATCAGAGCGAGCGCAAGGATACCTACGACGCGTGGTTCGCGAAACTGGTGGCGGCCGACCGCGTTTACGAGGACGGCGGCGCGTGGCGGTTCCGCTTTGATCGGAAACCGATCATGATGAACGACCTCGTCTGCGGCGAGGTGACCATCGACTACCGCGACGAGTCAAACACTCCGGACATGGTGGTGAAGCGTTCGGACGGCTCCTACGTTTTCCACTTCGTCAACGTGGTGGACGACCTGGAAATGGAGATCACCCATGTCATCCGCGGCGAGGATCATTTGATGAACACGCCGAAACATCTTCAGTTGATAGAAGCATTCGGCGGCAAGGCTCCGCAATACGCGCACATCCCTCTCATCCTGAATCCGGACGGGTCCAAGATGTCCAAGCGCGACGAAGGCGCTGCGGTGGGTGACTACCCGCGGCAGGGATTTCTATCGGCGGCGGTGGTTAACTTTGTCGCACTGCTGGGCTGGAATCCGAAGACCGAGCGGGAGATCTTCACGCTGGCGGAGCTGTCGGACGTGTTCTCGCTGGAAAACGTGAACCGCTCGCCGGGCCGCTTCGATCTGGAAAAGTGCAAGTGGGTGAACCAGCAGCATCTGCTAGGCGTGAGCGTCGAGGATTTCGCGGCGGCGGCGAAACCGTTCGTCGAGGCGGAAGGTTTGCCGATCCCGGAGAACTATCTGGCAGTGGTCGCGGCGGTGAAGGACAAGGTCCGTTTGTTGGGCGACGTGCCGGCGGCGGTGGATTTCCTGTTGAAGGACGATTTCGAATTCGACAAGGAAGCGGTGGTGAAAGTCCGTGGCAATGCGGCGGCGGCCGGGCTGTTGGGTTCGCTGGCGACGGCATTCGAAGCGATCACAGACTGGTCGGCGGAGGCGGCGAAGGCGGCCCTCAACGAAACGGCGGTCGTCGCGGGCGCGAAGCCGGGGCAATTGATGTTCCCGCTGCGGGTCGCGCTAACAGGCCGCGCGCACGGGCCGGATCTAGGGGATGTTTTGAATCTGCTAGGAAAGGATCGCTGCGTGAAAAGGGTGGGGGATTTCGCCGCGATGCCATAACCGGAGCGCGGAATTTATTCCGCCTGCAACCATTCGCGCGGAATGAATTCCGCGCTCCAATTTCATGAAAGCAGTTTACACATTCGAAGACCTCAGCTCCCGAGAGCTGCTGGACGCCGGCGCAGACAAACCCGCGCGTCTCGCCGTGATCGGGCATCCGGTCGCGCACTCGGCCTCGCCGCGGATGCATCAGCCGGCACTCGACGCCGCGGGGATCGGCGCGCGCTACATCCGGCTCGACATTGAACAGGGGCAAGTGGGAGAGGCGTTTTCGCGGATGCGGGCGCTGGGGTTCATCGGCTGCAACGTGACGGTGCCGCACAAGCTGGAGGCGATGGAGAATTGCGAGGTCCACCCGAACGCAGCGGCGCTCGGCGCGGTGAACACGATCCGTTTCGACGACGATGGGACGCGGGGTTTCAACACCGATGGACCGGGATTCGCCCGCGCGATCGAGGATGATTTCGGCGTGCCGTTCGCGTCGCTCAAGGTCGCCGTCGTTGGCGCGGGCGGCGGCGCGGGTCAGGCGATCGCGGCCCAGGGATGTCTGCTAGGCGTGGCCAAATTGGTGGTGGTCAACCGCACCGTGGAGAAGCTCGGGCCATTGGTTGAGCGGCTGCGTTTGATCAGTCCGGCGACGGAAATCATCGCACTGTCATTCGAAGATCCGGGTCTCGCGGAACGATACCTGGGCTGCGATTTGATCGTGAATACTTCGTCGGTTGGTTTGAAGCCGGGCGATCCATCGATCCTTCCGGCGGCCTGTTTGAAAACGGAACACCTGGTCTATGACACGATTTACAAACCAGCGGTCACGCCGCTGTTAGCCGTGGCGAATGCCGCCGGCTGCCGGACGGCGAACGGCTTGTCGATGCTCATCCACCAAGGCGCGCTGGCATTCCAAATCTGGTTTCCGGGGAGCGAGCCGTTAGGGGTGATGAAGCGGGCGATTCGCGCGGATTGAATTCCGCGCTTCAATTTTCACTTGCCGGCCGGCTGGTCCGGGATCTCGACGCCGGGATCGTCGACGGAGTACCAGTGACAGGCGAGCACTTCCTCGAGTTCGAAGCGGCGCTCCAAATCCTGCTCGATGCGGCGGACTTTCACGCGGACGCGGATGTGTCCCTCGGGGTCGATGCGGGGAAGGTTGACTCCGAAGACCCGTCCGCCGCTGCGTTCCAACTTGAAGGCGGCGTCCAGCAGGCGACCGTTCCGTGTGTCGCGCTGGATCAGGAATTCCGGCGACTGGTAGCCGGTCTCGCCGGGAAAACCGAAACGTGGCGCATAAAGGACGATGCTGATGGCGTCGGCATTCTGCCGCTCGCTGGCGAGGCGTTCGCGGGCTAACAGGCGGAACTCCCCGTGATCCTGCTCGCTGCCAGCCAGAAACAACGGCCAAGGGTAATCGCTGAAGCGGACGAAATGATCCCAGTCGAGCCGCCATTCCCCACTGTCCTCCATGAAGACGGCGTCCAACAGGTGACCGTCGGCGGAGCGCCAGCTGGTCTCGATGGCCCGTCGGCCGGGGAGGTGGAGCACTGCGCTGTTAGCGGGGGAGATGGTCGCGGGATCGATGTTGACCAGCGGGTTCAAACTGTAGAAGCGGGCCATGCGGGCGGCTGTGGTGATGGGGTCGAGGACGAACTGGTTGCGCTCTTCCGGGGTCCGTGCGGCCATGAAACTGGCAAAGGTCTGGGTGCACAGCGGGCCTGTCTCTTCCAAAAATACGACATCCTGTTCGGAGACGACGGGTGCCGCCGGAGTTTCGCTGACCTCTGGTTTGGCCGATCGCGGGGATTCATAATGCCACAGTTTGCGGGCTCCGAAAACGATGGCTAGCAGCACCACCGACCAACCGAGCACGAGCTTGGCCATGAGATAGCTGCGGCGTCTTTTCCTGGGAGGGTGTTTTCCATGTTCTCTCGGCTGCGCGGGATGGTCCGCGAGGCCGGCGGAACTGCCATTTTGCGGAAGTGCGGACTCCAGCGCGGGTCCCTCAAGGCCCAGCGACGGGTTGAGCCCGCAAGCGGAGCACAGACGGTCATCCATTTCCCCGGCGGGGGATTGGAATAGCGAGCCGCAGTGGCCGCAGTGAAACCAAGAGATGTTTTTTTCGCTCACGATGGAAGGTTTAGGGGCTGACCCAGTCGATGTGAAGCATCTCCCCGATCAACCATTGGTTAGGCATTGATTCGGCGGGTCCACGTTCCAAGCGGAGGGTGATTTTTTGTGAACTTTTGACCTCATCGATGATTTCCCCCTTGCGGAAATGCTGTGAGATCACCGCGTTCGTAGGCTCGTCCCGGCGGGCGTAACACCAGATTGCAATCTCCCCGTCGGGAGCAATCAGGCGGAAGCTTTGATAGTCCGCCTCTGGCCATGTCGTGCTGTAGAAATCAGAGCTGGAAATCACACCGCGGATCTCGCCGGGATCGCCCCGGCCTTTCTCCAACTGCCCGAAGGTGGCGGTCCCGAATGCGGCCGTGGCTTTCCAGTCCAGCATGAGCCGGTCACCCTTGTTGGTGAAATAGGCGGCGAATTTCGACTGGTCCGGGAAACTTCCTTCAAGCAACCCGCAAGCCTGTCCACCCAGCTCGAGCACGGTCCAAGTGGAGTCGGTGGCGGGTGCCCATTGCTTGGGAAGTGCGAGTGGTTTCCAGTTTTTCCGCATGGTTTCCTGAAAGGCTCCGCCGTCCCGAATCAGCGGCAGAATGT
Source organism: Akkermansiaceae bacterium (assembly GCA_041739215.1). GTDB lineage: Bacteria > Verrucomicrobiota > Verrucomicrobiia > Verrucomicrobiales > Akkermansiaceae > Luteolibacter. The sequence continues at coordinate 21,280 of JBGSOI010000119.1, read as the reverse complement.
CGTCGGCATAGGTCGCCGTGGAATAGCCGCGGAAAATCTGCATCGCTTCGGGCTGCTTCGTGAGCAGTTGGTTCATGGCCTCCACGCTGTCAATTTTCTCATCGATGATCACTCTGGACAGTGGACCTTCCGAATCGACGCGAGGGGCGTTCGGGGCATTGATGGAGGGCAGCAGCATCAGCGCCGCAATGACGATGGCTACCACTCCCACTCCCGCGCCGAGGATCCAGAGTGTCGGGTGGCGCATGGCGAATCCCAAAACCGCGCTTTCGCCGCGGGTTTTGACGTCCCGATGTTCCTGCACCGGTCGTTCGTGGAAGGTAAATTGGCGGGGGGCCTTACGCGGGGCTGGCTCCATTTGCTCCAGCCGGATCACATCGCCGGTGATTTCCTGGACTTCCAGGCGCACCGGTACTTCAGAGGCGTCGGCAAGTGTGAGATGAGAATCGATCGGCAGACCGGTTTGGGCACCGACCGCGGCTGCGGTGGGGCGGGTTGCCGCAGTCCGTCGAGGTGGCAGGATCGAGACTGCTTCCACCGGTGAAACGCAGGGCGTGGTCTTCAAATCACCCCATTCGTCTGCCGGGGAAGCCTCGGGAACGTGATTGTTGGGATCGGAAAAACGGGGGTTCATCAGGTGAAACGACAAAGTCACGATGAAGGCCAATGCCGTGGCATGCAAGCGGATTGGCCTGATTCCCCGGCAAGCTGGCGGTCCAGCGCGGCGTCCATCGCCTGCTCGACGAGACGCGCTGCGAGCGCTTCAGTGGCGGCGTCGAGCCGGTGGACGGCGGATTTCAAGGCATTTGCGGCCCCTCCGGCCAGCGCGGCGCGGACCGCGGCAACGGCGGTCTCGATTTCCCCGCGCTCGTCGTCCATCGCCAGTCCTTGACTCAAAACCGCCGCTACGGCGGGCAACAACTCCTCGGCCTTCATTCTCGCTTCGGTGAAAACCCGCTCCGCCATATCCTTGAACGCGTGCTCGACCGACTCGCTGACCATCGCCTCGACCGCCGCATCGTCCACGTTCACGGCGGCGCTTTCGATCTTAATCACGGTATCAATCCCGGTGGCCAAGTCGCGGGCGAGGGCTTCCAGGATGCCGTTTTCATCGATTTTGAATTGCACGCCCACGCGCGCCTGACCCTTCGAAGATGGAGAAAACACCACATCGAAGCTGCCGAGTTCCCAGTTGTCCTTCGCCATCTCGCGCTCGCCTTGAAGCACTCGCACGCGCATCGCCGCCTGGCCGTCGGCGGCGTTCGTGAACATTTCACCGGCCTTGCACGGAATCGTCGTGTTGCGCGGGATCAGCACGTTCATCAGCCCTCCGAACGTCTCGATGCCCAGGCTCAGTGGGGTGACATCGAGCAGAATCATCTGCCGCAATGCGCCGCTCAGCACGCCGCCTTGGATCGTTGCACCGATGGCGATTGCCTCATCCGGGTGCTGCGAAATATCCGGCTCGCGGGAAAAAAGCTCCGCCACCGCCCGCCGCACCGCGGGCATCCGCGTGCTGCCGCCGACGACCACGACCGCGCTCAGATCTTCCGGCTTGAGCGCTGCATCCGCGAGCGCCTGGCGGCAATGACGCAGCGTTCTGCCGATCCACGGCGCGGCGAGCTTTTCCAATTCCTCACGAGTGAGGGTTTCCTCCAAACTACGGGTTCCATTGTAAAACGGCACACGGAAGACCGACTGCGTTTCGTCTGACAGAGCGAGCTTCACCCGCTCCGCCTCGGCCATTAGCCGGACGCGGGTTGCACCGTCGATCTCCTCGATGCCGGCCCGTTCCATCACCCGGCCGAGGATCAACGCGTCCAGATCGTCGCCGCCGAGCCGCGTGTCGCCGTGGGTCGCGAGCACCTGGAAAACGCCGTCCTGCATTTCCATAATGGATAGATCGAAAGTGCCGCCGCCGAGATCATAGACCGCGACGCGGGCCTTCTCGCCGAGCTTGTCCAGGCCATACGCCAGTGCGGCGGCGGTGGGTTCGTTGATGATTCTAACGACCTCCAGCCCGGCGAGTTCACCCGCGCGTTTCGTCGCCGCGCGTTGGGCGTCGTGGAAATAGGCGGGCACCGTGATCACCGCCTTCTTGATTTCCACGCCCATCCGCCACTCCGCGATCCGCTTCATCTCCTTCAGGATTTCCGCGCTGATTTCCTCCGGCGTTTTGCCTAACACCCGAGGCAGGCCGTCTGCCCCGCCAGTGACCGGCACCGGGAAATTCTCCTCCACCTCATTCATTCGCCGCCCCAACAGCCGCTTGATGCTGGTGACGACGCGTCCCGGTTCGAGCGCCCGCTGGCGCAACGCTTTCGCTCCCACTTCGACAGCTCCATCCATGCCGATCCACACCGCGCTGGGCGTGATCCTGCGGCCGTCCTCGTTGGCTAACAAAATCGGAAATCCCGAGTCCACCACGCCCACGGCGGAATTCGTCGTGCCCAAATCAATTCCCAGGATCATCTCGCTCATCGCCGGCGACTTTCGCGGGGCGGACCAGCCACGTCAACGCCGGGGACGAACTTGGCACATTGGAGGACCGCATCTCCTCGTTGTTCGCAGGCCAGCATTTCAGGGCTTCTCTGGAGCGCACGGAAGACGCCCTGAAAACTGGTAACTCCGGTTCCCATGGGATGGATCCGGTCTTTCAACGCTTCGCGCGCAACCGACCGCTCATCTGGCGCAAGCAGGCGTTAGCGGGTTTGCGGAAAGCGGTCCATGGTCCGCGGCGTCATGCAACGCAACATCGTCTCCATTCTTCTTGCCAGCGGCGCTCTCGCGCTTGCCGCGCCGCCCGAACAAGACCGCCAGGCCATCCTGAAAATGGCCGGAAATTTCAAGGTCACTTTTGATTTTGAGGAAACCTATCCGATCGCCCCGGACTACAAGCCGCTCAGCAAGCCCTACCACGAGGAAGCCATCGAGGTGGTCACCGTCGCCGAGGACACGCCGGAGCGCATCACTCTCCAGCATTTGTTAGTCGTCGGCAGCGCGGAAAAATCCCATGTCATCAAGCACTGGGCGCAGGTCTGGACCTGGCAGGACACCCGCATCCTCGACTACGCCGGCAGCGACGGCACCGATGTCTGGGAGCGTGATTCCGTTAGTGTCGATCAGGCGCAAGGCCAGTGGTCGCAGCTCGTCACCAGCGTTGATGACACGCCACGCTACGAAAGCCTCGGCAAATGGGTACACGAATTCGGCGAATCCTCGTGGACCAGCCAGCCGACCCGCCGCCCGCTGCCGCGCCGCGAATACGAGGCCCGCGACGACTACGACTATCTGATTGTCACCAACCGCCACACGCTCACCCCCACCGGTTGGGTCCACGCCCAGGACAACCGCAAGGTCGTCGATCGCGACGGGAAAAAATTCGTCCTCTCCCGCGAGACCGGCCTGAACCAATACAACCGCACCGACGACGCGCTCGCCAGCAAGGCCAGCGACTGGTGGAAGGAAAACGCCACCGTCTGGAACTCGATCCGCAACTTCTGGATCGATGCCGGACAACAACCCGGAGCCCGCTTTTCCTTCGAACTCAAGAAGGACGGCATGACCCTGAAAAAGAAATTCGACGAGCTCGAAACCACCAAGCCAGCCCCCGAGACCGTCGTCCAGGCGCTGACTCCCTATCTCTCCGCCTCCCGCTAACATAACAGACCATCACCCATTCCATGAAATCCCTCCTCTGCCTTTTCGCCCTTGCCGTTCCTTCCTTCGGTGCCATCAGCTTCAGCTTGCCCGGTGCCTCCGAGTCCGCATCCTGGACTCTGACCAGCGCCGTGCATCCCGGCTTCAACACCTTCGGCACCGCCGCGAACCCCTGGGCATCCGCTGTCACCCCCGATGCCGGGACGGCCAGCGCCGTCCTCAACAAGACCGGTGGTTCCGGCTACATCGGCGGCTCGTTCCTCTACACCGCCGGTGCCGTGGGCAGCTTCAGCATTTCCGACTCATCCTCCATCCCTTCCTTGGCAACCATCGTTTTGCAAGGCAAGATCAGCGACCCGCTTGCCTCCATGGTCCTGAACTACAATGGTGGCAGCCAGGCGCTCCCGGCCACCTTCTCCGCTGTGGTAGCGGGCAGCGGCTATCCGGACCGCGCCTGGCAGTGGGATCTATCAGGAATTTCGGGAATCACCAGCTATGAAATCCTCTACTCGGGACATCATGCCGCCAACTCCCTGTCGGTGACCACGGGTGACTCCTTCCTCCAGGTCATCCCCGAGCCGTCCACCGGCATGCTAGGTCTTGCCGCCTTGGGCCTCACTTTCATCCGCCGCCGCCGTGCTTGATTTCTCCCCCGCTGCCCTGACACGCGTTGGTGTCGCCCTGCTGCTCGGTGTCTCCGGCCTATCCGCCGGAGGCACCGGGCCATGGTCCACCCACGCGTCCGTGCCGGCCGGGGACCGCTGGATGTATCCCAGCAACTCCACGCCGGGCGTCCGACCCACCGCGTCCACTTTCTCGTTCCTGCCGTTCAGCGGGGTCGATGACCGCTTCGGCCAGTTCATCATCAAGTTCGACACGGCGGCCATGGGCATTCCGGCCGGTCTCGGACCCGCGAACTACGAGGTGCATCGATTGGCACTGACTTGCGTCTATCAGTCGCCGGATCCTCTGCCGTACGATCCCACCGAAGACCCGCGGACCTCGCTGGGACCTGCCGCCACCATCGCGGATCCGGATGCCGGACGACCGCTCGAACTCCACGGTACCGGCTTCCGCGGCGGCTTCACCGCCGCCGCCTTTCAGGAAACCTCGCCATTCGGCAGCAGGAACGCGTTCGCCTCCAGCTTCGATGAAGCCGGCGTGGCGCGCGATGTGACTAACAGCGTGACCGTTGGTATCGAAAGCCATCCCTGGGCCATTGGAAAAATCTCGGTCCCCGTTGATATGGTGGCGGATCCCGTGGTCTATGAACCGCTGCCGCCGGGCGAGGTGATCCCCGTTTATGCCCACGTCACCTTCGAGATCAACCTGGCGGTTCCCGGTGTGGCCGACTACGTCCGGCAGGGACTTCACCAGGGATTCCTATGGTTCACGCTCAGCTCCTTCCACCCGGTCACCGGTCCCGGCAGCGGTGGCTTTCCCGCCTATCACACCAAGGAGCATCCCGAGCAAGCCGAGTTCGGCGATGTCGCTCCGACGTTGGATGCGGAATACTCGCTGCCGCTCCGCGTCGCTTCGTTCGACCGTCCCGCCGGGGGAAATGCCGCGTCCCTAACATGGAACGGCTCGCCTGGGTTCCAATACGTCGTCGAAGGGACGGAGGACCTGGCCCACGGCGTCTGGTCGCCGCTTGGCACCTTCACCACCGCCACTCCCGCGCCTCTAACATGGAATGGTGGCGCGTCCGCCCCGCGCGCCTTCTTCCGCATTGCCCGCACCCCGTTGCCATGAAAAACCACCCCGCCGGATTCACCATGGTCGAGTTGCTTGTGACCATCGCGATCATCGCCACGCTCGGCACCCTCTCATTCGCGGGCGTGCGCTGCGCCCGTGAGAAAGCCAAAACCGTCGTGGAAATCAACGCCGCGCGGAACCTCGTCACCGGCTACCTCGGTTACGCGGCGGAACACAACGGCCAGGTTCTAGCAGGCTATCAGACGGATCCCACCGCCACCAACCTCGAAGGGCAACTCCTCGAATTTCCGATCAACGCCCGTTACCCGTGGCGGCTCGCCCCCAGCGTCCCGAGCGTGAAAGGCGTGCTGGTTTTCAATGGCACCGAGGCAGTGTTGGACAAGAAGGATCGCGACTATCGCGTCAGCGCCGCGCCTAACCTTGGCCTCAACGCCACGCTGGTCGGCGGCCATTTCGGCAGCGGCAGCCCGCTTCCGCCGACCGCCCGGCTCATCGCATCCTACGGGAAATTCTACCTCAGCCACCTCGTCGAATCGGATGATCCCGGCAAACTCATCGTCTTCGCGTCCGCCCGGTCCGGGAAGAACCAACCTGGCTACTTCGAGGTCCGCTCGCCGAATCTAACCACCAGGGTGTGGTCGTCCAAAAGCTTCACTCCGGAGAGCGATGCGCCGGACCACGGCTTCGTCGATTTCCGCTGGGGCGGCAAAGCGGTCGTCGCGATGCTCGGCGGCAACGTGGAAATAAAATCGGAAGAGGAACTCCGCGACATGCGGCGCTGGTCGCACCAAGCCGCACGTGCGAACGATCGGGAGTTCATGATTTCCAAGGCACCGTGAATCACGCGGGAACGCCGGTTAGGCCGTCGCATCCCGCGAGGCGAAGGAGAACTCCCACAGGCAATCAAGCATCGGTTACCATCCTCACCAGCCGTCGGTCGACTCGTCGTTCGGGAAAAACCACCGAGATTCTTCTCGTCAATCCCGGCCGATGTCAGCCATCGTCTGAAGGAACGAATGATAAAGTTCGCCAAAGAAATGGATCACGAACTACCATCGCTTTTTGTGGCTGGCATTCCTGGCTGCGGGAAAAGCCATTTTGGACGGTGGTTAGCGGATACGCATGGGTACGTCCACATCGATTTCGAGAAGGATCAGGGTGATCTCCTTACTAGAATGAGCTTCGAGCTTCATCGATTTGTCGATTTCAGGGATCCGATCCCTTTGATCAAACGACTTTTGTTCCAAGGACATCCAGTTGTCTTCAACTGGGGCTTTCCGGTTCGTTGTTTCGATATCGCATCCACAATCGGGACGAGGCTTTTCCCGGTGTGGTTCTTCGCATCACCGAGTATTGCTAGACAATCCTTCATGGAGCGCGGTGACGTCTCGTTGGATGCGTTCGAGAGACAGATGGAGGATATCAACCAGCATGGATTCGGCCTCGATTCACTCTTCGGAGGTTGCGCGATTCAGACAATTACCGATAAAGGCACCAAGAAGCCGTGCGACCAGATCTTCCGTGAAATCAATCAAGTAAACTCGGCGAATTCGTGGGATGCAACCGGCGATAAACCAGCAAGTTGAATTCCATCTCACCGCCGGGGCATCCCCTCTAACGTTCGGCAAATTATCCCATGGAGGCACCGTCTAAAAGCTTCATTACAGCTCTGTTGCTAATCGGTGTTCTTTGTGTCGGCTTGTATATATTGGGACAAGGGTCATCCGCCGATAATCCGTCGCACACAAGGGCCGGGCGTGAGCGAGTGAATTTGACCGAGATTGCCTCTGCCGTCCGCAACTTTCAGATAGAGCTGAACAGCGAACCTCCTGTTCCGCCCGGGCAGTTTTTCGCCTCCCTGCGCGGTAGCAATTCAAAAGGGATAGCGGTTCTTGGCCCTGCCAAAGTCCCGGATTCTGAAGCTGGGAGATGCGACGTTTGGCGCACTCCTTATCAAGTGTTTCTTGGTGGTGATGGGTGGCTCATTCGATCTGCTGGCCCCAATCGCGTATTCGACGATCTTGGTGACAAGCGTTCGGACGACATGACTGTCTTCGTTCCCTCCCTAGCAAAAAATCGGGCGGAACAAGCCGTCGCTCCGAACCGCTCTTTGCCGCCTTCTCAGAATTCAACGCCCTCCGATCAGGGCCCGGAGGAATGAAAACGTTTGGCTCCGGAATTCCACATCGCTCCATGCAAAGAGAGAAGATCACCGAGATCTTTGATCAACAGGCTTCATTAGCCCCTGTTGGAGCGCTTCTGAAGCCGCTAGATCTTCGGAATCTGCAACTGGCATACGCCGGTGGTCGGGGGCAGCGAACTGGTGCGCAGGGCGGGCAAAGATGAACAGGAGGAAACAGAGGGAACGGAGGAAAGGATCATTTCAATTCTCTGCTAGCTGCCGTGCGACCTGCGTGGATGGATCATGAGAGCAGAGCCGACTTGTTGGTGACACCCAGTCTCAACTGATAGAGGTCGCGGAAATCGTCACGCGTGATTCCGGCCCAGCCATTTGCTGGGCGACTCGCCGGTTTCCTCGCGGAACGCTTTGGCGAAATGGCTGAGGCTTTGGTAGCCGACTTCCAGGGCGACTTCAGTGACGTTCATTTTTCCCGAGTCCAGCGCTTCGCAGGCGCGCTCGATCCGCAGGCGGCGCAGGTGGCGTTGCAGGGTGTTGCCGGTTTCCGCGCTGACGCGGCGGGACAAGTGGTGCGGGGCGACACCGACCTCCTTGGCGATGGCGGTGAGGTCGAGCGGTTGATCGAGCCGTTCGCGGAGCAGGTGGATGGCGCGTTTCACCGGATCGCGGTCGCGGAGAGTGGCGCAGAATCCGCCGCCTGCGTCGCCGGCTTTGGCTCGAAAAAGACGGACGGCGGCCCATTCGAGGACGCGGGCCTCGGCGAGCAAACGGCTGGGACCGATGTCCTGTGCGGCTTGGGCCAAGGCATCGCAGAGATCGCGTTCCCAGACGCCCATCAAGCCGCAGAAGGCGATTGAACCGCCGTCTTTGAGCCATTTTCCGAGGTCGGGGTGGAGCCATTCGGAATTTCTGCCGAGTCGATCACGCAGCCACTCGCGGGAAATGACGACGACTTCGAGCGTGTGCAAGCCCGGGTAACGCAAGCAGGACCAATCGCCGGCTTTGCCACCTCCGGTCATGGCATACATGCCCGGTTTCAAAATGAACCGGTCCCGTTCTCCCCACACCAGGCCGCTGCCTTCGCGGTTCAACCAGAGCCAGATCTCGCCTTCAGAGGAGATTTTCCAGCGCCAGCCGCCAGAAGTGATCCGACCGGTCACGCGCCCGCAACGCAGGTCATTGCCCTCACCCCACCAGATCTCGGCGACGGGCTTCTCTTGTTTCCCCCGGATCCCGCCCGGAGCCATGGACTCGTTCACGCGGGCATTTAATGCGAACAAATCTCAATAGCAACGCGAATTCAGCGATTCCGCTGTTGGCCGCTATTTCCCGAGTCGCTCAGATTTCCTCGACCGGACTGGCCTTCATGCGGTGGACGACCACCGGGACGATGAAAATGAGCAGGGTGAGCACCGAGGTACCGAGGTCGAAGTAGTGGCTGGCGAGGAAGCCGTGGAACGCGTCGCCGACTGAGGAAAGGAAGGGGGATTTCGCGGCGAGCCAGGCGTGGAAGTCGTGATGTTCGTCGAGGAAATGGCGGGGGACGCTGAGGACCAGCTTGATGCCGAGAATCCCGATCACCACGAACGCGCAGGTTTCCAAAAACGGGTAGCGGTGCATCAGTTTGACGAAGCCAGTAGCAGCGAAGCGCATGGCGAGGATGCCGAGGAACACGCCGGTGCAGACGAGTACGAGCTTCGACGGCATCGGGAAACTTTTCACGTAGGCGATGGCAGCGACGACATTATCGATGGAGAAAGCAAGGTCCATGACCTCCACTGCGACCACGGTGGCCCAGAACGGTCCGAGCAGGCCGATGGTGCAGCGGTAGAGGAGATTTCCTTCCGTTTCCACCGCTTCCACTCCCTCGTCTTCCACTGATAGGTGTTTGGAGAAATGGTTCCATGTCAGCCATAGCAAATATAGTCCGCCGAGCGGCTCCAGCCACCAGATGGTGATGAGCCAGGCGGCGAGCGCGAGGCAGAGGCCACGGAAGGCGTAGGCACCGATGATGCCGTATTTCAGCGCCTTGCCGCGCTGGTGCTCCGGGAGGCGCATGACCATCGTCGCGAGCACGGCGGCGTTGTCCACGGAAAGCACGCCCTCGATGATGATGAGGATGAGCACCACCATGAGGCCGGCGGCGGGATCGGGTCCGAGAATGTTGTAGGTCCAGTCCATGAGATTTCGGGCGGCAAGCTGGGTGACTCGTCCACCGCTGGCAACGGGAAATTGTGCTGGACTTGGGGAACGGTGACACGATTGTCGCCGGGCTTGGCTGGAGGATCGAACTCTTCCGGGTTAATGCCCGCAGCTTGCATCCTACTTCCACGCCATGATTTTCGTCCAGCTGCTCGCCCGCCACCTGGCATTTGCAATCGCTCTGGTGATTGCGTGTCCCCACGCCGTGGCGGACGAGGTGATCCGCATCATGGCGGCGAACACGACGAGCGGGAACAACCAGTCATACGACCCGGGTGAAGGTATCCGCATTTTCCAGGGGCTCGATCCAGACATCGTCCTCATCCAAGAGTTCAACTACTCCAGCAACAGTTTCGAAAGCTTTGTGGACACCGCATTCGGCCCGGAATTCAGCTATTTCCGCGAGAGCGGAGGCGAGCAAATTCCTAACGGAGTGATCAGCCGGTACCCGATCCTCCAATCAGGAGAATGGATCGACGCTCAGGTCGGTAACAGGGATTTTGTGTGGGCGAGGATCGACATCCCTGGAGACAAAGACCTGTGGGCGGTGAGCGTGCATTTTCTAACATCAAGCGAATCTGTGCGGAATGCCCAGGCGACGGCCTTGGTCGGCTTCATTCAGGCCAACATCCCCGCAGCCGACTATCTCGTGGTCGGTGGTGACTTCAATACTGACAATTTTGATGAACCCGCGCTGGGCACTCTCTCCAACATCGTCAACACCAGTGGCCGGCCAAGCGATCAGAACGGTATCACAGGTACTAACTCGTCCCGAGCCAAGCCCTACGACCAAGTGCTACCTGATCCGGATTTGAATTTACTGGAAACCGCCGTAGTCATTAGTGGCCACGGTTTCACCTACCCGGATGGACTCGTATTCGACAGTCGCGTGTTCACTCCACTTTCCGCCGCAGCCCCTGTGCTTAGCGGAGACAGCAGTGCCACCAACATGCAGCATATGGCTGTCATTCGTGACTTTCAAATCCCCGCGAGCAACAGTCCTGCCGAGCCGGGGGCTCATGTCACGAATTTCGCAGGAACCCCAGCCATGACCTCCATCAGCTTGAGCTGGACAGACTCAGCCATGCCACCGGGCGCGAATGGCTACCTGATCAAGGCCAGCACGAATCCTTCGATCATCGCTCCCATCGATGGAATGCCGGAAATTTCGGACATCAATCTATCCGATGGTAACGCCACCCTTCTGATCCCCAGCGGCCAGCAAGCCGCGGCTTTCACCGGGCTACCCAACGGGACAACCTACCATTTCAAAATCTACCCATATTCAAGTGGTAATCCCATCAACTACAAAACCAACGGCTCAGTCCCCTCACTCGCCCTCAGCACTTTGCCTGACACCGGCCCCGTACCGGCAGCACCCGTGCTCGGCACGACCTATTATCCACATTCCGCAGGATTCACCGTCACTTGGAATCAGGACCCAGGTGCCACGGACTATCGCCTTGATGTCTCCGAAAGCCCGACATTTTCAGGAGGCTCCAGCACTCTTCTTTCCGAGAGTTTTGATGCCAGTTCAGCTGTCCCAGCCACTTGGACAGACGGGGGGACAGCCAACGACACCCTGTCGAGCCACTACCGCAGCGCCTCGAATTGCCGGGCACTCGGAGCAGCAGATACCCTGATCACCCCAGCTGTAAACTTTCCAAACAACCTCAGTTTCTACGTGGATTCCAGTAGTGGCGGAAACGGTATGACTGCCACTGTCTCCTACTCGGTCAACAACGGCACCTGGCTGCCCCTGAGTTCCTTTGCCGTATCCCAAACACTCACCCTCAAGACCATCAGCCTCACCAGCTCTCCCAAGCTTGACGATGTTTCCAATGTTCGCTTCCGTTTCGAATCAAGCTTCAGTACCTGGTATCTCGACGATGTCATCGTCACCTCCACGGCAGCCCCCGCCTTTGTGAATGGCTATCAAGACCTCTCAGTCGGAAATAACTCTTATCGAACCGTCAGCAGCTTGGATCCCGCGACCACCTATTACTTTCGGGTCCGCGCCGTGAATCTAGCAGGTGCCGGCCCTGAATCTGGAACCGGCACCGAAACCACCCGCTCCACCGGCTCACCTTACGCCGTCTGGGCTAGCGACCTTGGAATCGCTCCTGCCAGTTTCACCAGCGATTTCGACAAGGACTTACTCCCGGATTTTGAGGAATATCTGTTTGCTACAGATCCCAAACAACCCGGCTCACAAGCAGAACAACTCCAGCTCTCAATCGCAAATGGCGACTTCCAAGTCACATTCCGGAGATCCCTCGCGCCGGGCATCGTTTGGACCCACCAGGGAAACAAGGATTTATCCGCAATCGGCACCGATCTAATTCAAGGCCTCGGCTATGCGCAATATCAGATCGTTTCAGTCGTCCGCATGGGGGATTATGAAGAAGTCACTCTCACGGTAAATAGAGCCAGCGATGCCACCTTCTTCTATCGCATCAAAGCCGCAGGCTCTCAGTGAAAGCCTTCCGGCATCACGAATGCAGGGATTCCCTGGGTGATTTACTCAGCTCCTGCCGCTGGTGGTTGTTACACCGGGAACAGTCGAGACGGCGCGCGGCATTGACCCGATTGGGTGAATCCAGCGATTCCGCGTTTTCTGCGGCCACAGTTCGAGCGTGAGTAGCGGGATATTTGGTAGTCTAGCGACTTGATAGGCAGCGATTCAGGCCGCACCCCTTAAGTGTGACAAAGAGTTCACCTTCCGCAAATGTTGGTAAACCGGACTTTTTGGATTGTGACGATATCGTTCCTAGGGTTTCCGGCGATGGTGATCTAGACGCTGATCGTCATGAAAGAACTCGCTCCTTCTCCAATCTGTTCCGCAGCGCTCGCCCTGATGCTCGCGCCTGCGATGCATGGGCAGACCCTCGTCACGGGTCCGTCCACCACCGTGGCCCCCTACCTCGACTCCCACCTTCCGGGCGTCACCATCAAGTCGCTTCTAACGGTTGGCGACGGTGTCACCATTCCCAAGACCGGCGGCGGCACCACCCGGCTGATCGGCATCTGCGACGGCCTTGGCGGCTTCGACAACGGCGACGGCACCTTCACCCTGTTGCTCAACCATGAGATCAACTCCGCACAGGGCGTTGTGCGCGATCACGGATCGATTGGATCGTTCGTTTCCAAGTGGGTCATCGACAAGACAACCCACGAGGTCATTTCCGGCGACGATCTGGTCAACGAGGTCTTCAACTGGACCGGCGCGGCCTATTCCGCCACGCCGGCGGTGACCGCCTTCGACCGCCTCTGCTCCGCCGACCTGCCGCCGGTCACGGCGACGTTCAACGCCACCAGCAGCCTCGGTTCGCAGGAGCGGATCTATCTGAACGGCGAGGAGACTACGGGCGGCAGGGCGTATGCCCACGTGGTCAGCGGCGCTGATGCAGGAAAAAGCTATCAGCTCGCGCACTTCGGCTACACCGCTTTCGAAAACGTGGTGCTTTGCCCCAAGGCGCAGGACAAGACCGTTGCGATCATGACCAACGATTCCAGCGACGGCGAGGTCTTCGTCTACGTCGGAACGAAAAATAACAGCGGTGCCACCGAGCCGGAGAAAGCCGGCCTTACCGGTGGTTCCCTTTACGGCGTCAAGGTGACCGGCAAGCCCTTCGAACTCGCCGTGGACGCCAGTCTCGCGGTCGGTCCGCTGGAGAATTTCGTCCTCGGGACCATCGGTACTCCCGGTGACTATCCGGCTAACGGAACCGAAACGGACACCCGCGCGACCACCGAAGGCGTGCTCCAGATGGGTGGCCCGGAAGACGGTGCCTGGGACAACCGCCCGGGAATGGAGAACGTTTTCTATTTCGTCACCAAGGGCACCAGCTCCAACGGCATCAACGCCCCGACGCGGATCTGGAAACTGGTCTTCAACGACATTTCGCAACCCGATCTCGGCGGCACGCTGCATTTGCTGTTGGACGGCCCGGCCAATCGCCTCGGCAGCCTCGACAACCTGACCTTTGAAGACGGCAAGCTGCTTATCCAGGAGGATCTGGGCGATGACGAGCGCCTCAGCAAGATCTGGGAATACGACACCGCCAGCGGGAAACTCGAAGAAGTCGCGCAGCATCGCGGCGACTTTTTCTACCCGGGCGGCGCGAGTTTCCTGACCACCAACGAAGAGTCCTCCGGCATCATCCCGCTCACCGACATCCTGGGTGCCGGCTGGTATGCCGCAGCCGTCCAAGTCCACTCAAACACCCACATTGCCGCCGGTGACCGCACCGAACTCGTGGAGGGCGGGCAGCTCATCCTCCTCAATCTCGCCGCCCGCGACGAGGACCTCTCCCGCGACGCGCTGATCAGCCACGGCGACACCTGGAAATACGAGGCCTCCGGCACCGATCCGGGAGCCACCTGGAAGGACGCCGGCTTCAACGACACAGCCTGGCTCAGCGGCCCGTCGATGCTCGGCTATGGCGACGATCCCGAAACGCAGACCGACATCCCGGCCCCGCCGAATCCGAAACCCGCCGCTTCCTACTTCCGCAAGACCTTCGATCTGGCGACTCCCGCCGACGTGATCCTGCTCGATCTATTCATGAAATACGACGACGGCGCGGTGGTTTACATCAACGGCGTCGAAGTCTCGCGGGCGAACATGAACCGGACCAGTGCAGTGACTAACAGCACCTTCGCCACTGTCAACGAACCTGCCGAGCGCGATTGGAAACACCTTCCCATCCCGTGCGAAAACCTGAACCTCCAGGCCACGGGCAACGTCATCGCCGTTTCCATCCACCAGGAAAACGCCACCAGCTCGGACACCCGGATGGACTTGGAATTGTTCGGTTGGACGAAATCGCCAGATGCCGGCACGGCTCCCGCGATGCCCGCAGGCCTCGCCGTTGGCACGCCGCTCGACAATTCGCTGGTCGTGTCATGGACCGCGCAGGCCGGAGTGAAGTTCTTTCGCCTCGAGCGCAAACTCGCTGGCGAAGTCACCTGGCAGGTCGTGGCCAATGAAATCCCGGGAACCTTCACCTCCCTTACTAACAGTGGTCTGGCACCCGGCAGCAATTACAGCTACCGCCTCTGGGCCGTGAACCAATACGGCGCGAGCGTCTGCACCGCCCCCGTCAGCGGCACCACCACTTCCACCGCGGCTCCGGTCATCTTCTTCGAGGATTTCTCGACCACCGCCAATTCCTCAGCGACGGGCACCTTCACCACCACCACCGGCATCAAGACCGTCAGCGTCTCCGCCAACCGGAATTGGTATGTCGCCGGTCCTTTCGGCTCGCTCGGCAAGGTCGCCAATGGCAACGGCTTCGGCAGCAGCCCGGCGGGCACCCCGTCCGACGATTGGCTGCTCCTGCCGCCGCTCAACACGCACTTCCTCACCGGGGAAACGCTCAGCTTCCTCAGCGACGCCCGCTTCAGCGACAACTTCCTCACCCAGCCAGCGACCGGCCCGCTGTCCGCAAACACCGGACTCGATGTGCTCGTTTCCACCGACTACAACCCGGCCGTCCACACGGATCCCGGTGCCGCGACCTGGACCCTGCTGAACTCACAGGCCGCCTTCGACACGGATTTCGGCAGCTTCGGCAGTGGCGTCCCGTCCGGTAATGTCGATCTATCACCCTACGTCGGCGGCGCCGTCACCGTGGCCTACCGCTACCGTTCGTCGGGCTCCATCTCGAACACCGCCCGCCATTGGGAAATCACCAACCTCCAGGTGGCCGGCGAGTGCAACCTCGACATCGAGACCACCCTCGCGCCTCTGACCCAATTCAGCACCGCGTCGAACTTGAATTGGACCGTGGCCACCATGGCCGGCCGCCCCGCTGCCCAAGGCAACAATTTCAACGGCAGTGCGCCCGCCGACGACTGGCTCATCACTCCATCGTTCGCCACCGTGTTCGACAACATGGCGCTGAGCTTCGATTACTTCGAGCGCTTCGGCGACACCGGCGTGATTCCGCAGGGCAAGCCGTTGGCGATCCTTGTTTCCACCAACCACACCGACGGTGCCAATCCCGCCCTGGCCACCTGGACCGAGATCACGCCCGCCGGCCTGAATGGTTCAGTTAGCAACGCATGGCGTTCTCTGACCAACGTCCCGCTCGGACTAACCGGCACCAACTGGAACGTCCATGTCGCCTTCCGCTATCAATCGAGCGGCACCGGCAGCAACGGCACCAAGCAGGTCGGCATCGACAACCTCTGCATCAAGCAAGGCGGCGGACCGCTCACCGCGGACTTCACCTTCGCCCAGACCGGTGCGGAAGCCACCTTCACCTCCACGGTGAGCGGCGGCACGGAGCCTTACACGTTCTCATGGAACTTCGGGGATGCTTCGGTCACCTCGTCCGCCGAGTCGCCGACCCACATCTATCCAAACGGCGCGACCTACTCCGCCGTGCTCACGGTGACCGATGCGGCATCCACTACGGTGATGGTAAACAAGAACGTCTCGGTCAATTTCACCGACTTCGTCGTCCCCGCGCCTAACGGAGATGTCCGCGTCGCCACCTTCAACACCGCGATGAACTCGGACGACATCAACGGCAATGCCGGCGACGCCAACGCCCTCGGCACCGCCCTCGCCGCCGGCAACCATCCGGCGATCCGCAAGGTCGTCGAAGTCATCCAGCGCGTGAATCCGGACATCATCCTGCTGAACGAATTCGACCTGGTTTACTCCGGACAGACCCTGGACATCCCGGGCACCCTCGCCCGGGTCAACCTGCTGCGCTCGAACTACCTCGGCGTGCCGCAGGCGTCCGGCCTCACCAGCGTCCAGTATCCCTATGAATTCATCGGCGGCACCAACACCGGACTCGCCTCCGGCTTCGACCTCCGCAACAACGGCGGCGTGGACAACACCCCGGGCGACCAGACCTACGGCGACGACGCCTTCGGCTTCGGCCAGTTCCCGGGCAAATACGGATTCATCGTGCTCTCCAAGTACCCGATCGATTCCGCCAACGCCCGCACCTTCCAGAAATTCCTCTGGAAAGACATGCCCGGCGCGCTGCTGCCAGAAGATCCTAGCGACACCGACGGCAACGCCAGCACCGCGAGCTTCTACAGCGCCGACGAGTTGAACGTCTTCCGGCTCTCCTCCAAGAGCCATTGGGACGTCCCCGTCATCGTCCGCGGCCAGCCGCTCCACCTGTTGTGCAGCCATCCGACGCCGCCCGTGTTCGACGATGGTGAAACGCTGACCCACCTGCTGAAAACCGGCACGCCCGCCACCTTCGCCGACTGGAACGGCCTGCGGAACAACGACGAGATCCGCTTCTGGGCCGACTACGTGGATCCCGCCAACGACGACTACATTTACGACGACACGCAGATCGCTCTAACCGGCACCACCGATTCCGCCGGCAACGCGCTCTACACCGGCGTCCCCTCCGGCGGCCTTGGCGCGGGCAAACGGTTCGTCATCCTTGGCGATCTCAACGCCGACCCGGTGGACGGCGATTCATCTTTCGAAGGCTCGCTCTCGCTGCTGGGAAGCGCGTTCGTGGACGCCGCCGTGGTTCCGCAGAGCACCGGCGCGCTCCAACAGGTGCCCGCCTCGTTCAACAACGAAGCCACCAAGACCTCCAGCTTCAACCTCCGCGCGGACTTCCTCCTGCCGTCAACCTTCGGCTTCCAGCCGCGGCAGACCGGAGTTTACTGGCCGCTCACCGGCGACGCCACCTTCTACCTGCTAGGTGCGTCCGATCACCGCTCGGTATGGGCCGACCTCGACCTCGACCTGGAAGGCATGCCTCCGGAACTAACCGGTTACGACACATGGTGGCAGAGCTACCGCCATTTCCTCCCCGGTTCGCCGGTGAGCGACCGGGCAGCGAACCCCGATGGCGACAGTTCGGACAACTTTGCCGAGTTCGCCTTCCTCGGTGATCCGAACGGCTTCGACGGCTCGCCGTCCGCCGTGGAGATGGGAGTGAACGGTCTCGAATACATCTTCCGCCGCAACCGAGGTGCGGACCTGGACTTCAGCTTCCAGAAATCCCAGACGATGGAGAACCCATGGGACACGATGATCGAAAACGTCGATTACGAAATCGTCTCGTCCGTCATCGATCCCGCGGACTTCAACAAACAGACCCTCCGCATCCGTCTGCTCAATTCTCCCCCAAGCCGCGTGTTTGTCCGCCAGACCGCATCCGAGTAAACCAACAACCATCCCCCAGCCTCCGGCTCCTTCGAGGGAGCCGGAGGTTTTTTTGTGGATGAGTCATTCAACCGGCGCGAACCCGGACGCCTGCTCCGGCGCAGTCCTGACAAACGCGTTCACCTTGGTGGCCTGTTCAACTGTCAGCTTCATGCGGGCGTATCTGGTTCCCTGCAATTGCCGCTTCTGGTCGGATTCGGGCGCTTTCCGATAGCCTTCAAGCGAGGTGAAGACCCGGTTCGCCACTCCGGCCGCCCTGGCCTTGCGCGTCAGATCCGCGAGCGCGATTTGCGCAGGATCGTAGTCCACCAGAGTCACCTCGTTGCCAGCCAGAAATCCGGCTTCCGTCCGGGTCACGCCATCGATCCCGCCGAGCACCATTTCACCGGTCCAGAAACAATGTTGGGCGAACGCCACCCGCCGGATGCCTGCGGCTTTCTTCTCCAATGCCAGCGCCATCCGCTGTTTCAGTTCATCCGCTTCCCACACCCGGTCCTTGCGCGGGATCAGGTCGCGGCCGTTCGCATCGAGGAAACGGACTACCTGATAGTTCCACGCCGGCTCGCCGAATTTCGCAAGCACTTCGGCGTCCTTGCCGGGTTGGTTGTTATGGACGAGCAGCGGGATGAAATTTTCCTCGATGCTTTTCACCACGGTCGGGTCGCTCAGCACGTCCCGCCCGAATTGTTTGCATCCCGCACAGCCCGGGACTTCCTGGAAAAGCAGGAACACCGGCTTGCCCGATTTTTTCGCGGCCGCCATCGCGGATTCGTAGTCCCTTTGCCACTTCACCTTGCCGACCTCGACGGGATTTTCCTGACGGCCATAAGGTTGGCATCCGGCTTGCGACATGAAAAACATGGAGATCGCGGTGATGCCTGTGGCCAGGACGAGCGAAGGCGTGTGGAACGGGATTCTCATGAAAATGTGAGCGCCGCGGGCGGGTTCTATTCCCGGAGTAATTCTCGGATTGCAGGAAAGTGGAGGTCATTTGGAAATATTTCTTCCGTGAAGGAATAAGTTCCGCGAAGGCATGCTCCTTGGTTTGATCCCCGACCTATCAACCCATGCGACAGATGTCGCCGGGTGTGTTAGGGATGACATAACTCAACGAAAACCAAACACCATGTACTCCATCACACGCAATTCCCCGCTGCTTCTGGCAGCGGCCGCCATCTCCATCGCCATGGCCGGCACCGCCTCCGCCCAGTGGCGCATCAACCGTCCGGGCAGCTACAAGTTGTTCTTCAATCACAACGTCGGAAATGGCGACGGCATCATCATCACCGCCTCGAATGTGACGCTGGACCTGAACGGCTTCAACGTCACCACCAACGCCCGTGGTACCGGCCGCGGCATCGTCGTGGAAAACGCCCGCGGCGTGACCGTGAGCGGCGGCGGGGTAAGCGGCTTCAATGCCAATGTCGATCTCACCGGTTCCCAGAATGTCCGCGTGGAAGGCCTGCGGATCACCGGCGACGGCCTCGCTCCCAGCGGTGGACCCACGGAGATCGGCATCCGCCTGATCAACTCGTGGAGCGCCCACATCCAGAACAACTCCATCAGCTCGGTGAATCTCGGAATCTTCGTCCGCGGCGTCCGCAGCACGGGCAACCGCATCTCCGGGAATCTCGTCGTCGGCGGAGCAACGGCCGCCAACAACCTGTTGGGAATTTGCTACAATCCGGATGGCGGCGGGTCCGCGGAAGGTCCGCGTGGCGACTCGATTTATAACAACCACATCGCCCGCTTCGGTTTCGCCCTCGCGGCAAGCGCCGGCTCGCTGAGCAACATCTTTGCGGAGAACACGCTGGCATCCTTCACCGGTCCCGTCAGCGATCCGCAGAATTTCGCGGCCCAAGGTGGCACGAACGTCGAGGTCGACAACATCTCGGTCACCATTCCGGTGACCGACATCGTCCTTCCTTGATCCTGACAGAAACTCCATCCGAAGGGATGGCCGTTCGCGGTCATCCCTTCCATCGCCACCTACTATCATGAAATTCTATCCAATGCATCGAGTGTGGGCCATCGCATGGGCTTCCTGCCTCGCATTTTCATCCGCCTCCGCTGCCTCACTGCAGTTCACGATCACGAATCTGGCGCCCGCCGGTTCGATTTCCTTTCTCCCGGGATTCCTTCCGGTTTCCGCCCAGGACATCACCAACGTCACCCTCGTGAGTGCGGAAAATACAATTCCCGATGTCTTGCCGCAGCTGGTTTTTCTCACTGGCCTCGGTGGCGTGGGACAGTCGTTTCCATTCGCCAGTGGAGGAGCTTTCCTCCCGGAACTCCTCCCCGGTGATGTCCTGAGCTTCTCACTCGAAAACGTGGATCTGGCGGCGGAGAGCATCCTCTATCAGGGAAGCGCGCTCTTCGGTCAGGTTCCACTAACTAATGGAGGTGGCAACCTCATCGGTGCGGATTTCACGCTCACCGCGGGGGCCATCGCCGAGTTCGACAGCTCGGGAGCGGTTCCGTTTCTGATTCTGCCTGACAGTGGCGCGCCCGGGCCGGAGTCGATCACACCCGCCACGCAGGTGCTCGCGATCACCGTGATTCCCGAGCCATCGGTGACACTTCTCGGGGCGGCGGGATTGGTTCTGTTCATGCGCCGGCGGAGGAGCGCATAACACTGCCGCCAGATTCATGCCCGAGGAAGTCCAGCCCGCCTTGCCGCCACGTCCATCCTCCACGGATGACGCGGAAGTGCAGGTGTGGCTGGAAACCGTGGTGATGACCTACTACCGCCAGCTCTACCGCTACGCCCTCGGTCTATCAGGCCGCGAGGCCGACGCCGCGGACCTGACGCAGCAGACCGCGGTGAAATTCGCCCTGAAATGGCAGGAGATCCGCGAGGACGGTGCGATCAAGTCCTGGCTCTACACCACGCTTTACCGCGAGTTTCTCCTGCTCCGCAGACGGGAGCGCAAGACCGTCGAATTCGACGAATCGCTCATGCCGCAGCCGCTTGACGAAGCCTCGCCACAGGAACTCCGCGTGGACGGAAAGACGGCGTTGGAAATTTTGAAACGCATGGACGAGCCGCATTGCTCGGTTTTATCGCTTTTCTACATTGAGGACATGTCCTATCGCGAGATCGCCGAAGTGCTCGGGATCCCGGCGGGCACCGTGATGTCCAGACTCAGCCGCGCGAAGGACGCGCTGCGCTTGCTTCTAACTCCAGCCACATGACCGAGGAACAATTACAGCTTCTCCGTTCGCTTCGGCCGCAAGGTCAGGACGAGCACGAGGCCGGCGTGCCCGAGGCGCGCGCGGCCGCGGATGATGCAGGGCTCACGGTCCATCTGGATGACGAGCGCCAGACCGACCTTGCGATGCGTGGTGCGCTGGGCCAGGTCGAACCGCCGGCCGGATTGGAAGATGCCTTGAGAACCGCC
>JBGSOI010000076.1:0-19054 GCA_041739215.1 Akkermansiaceae bacterium | reverse complement strand
CGCTGGCCATTTGGGCCAGCGGCACCGCCTTGTCCCAGAGCATTCCCGGCCGCACCTTGCTGTGGGCGGATGAATTCGCCCAGGCCGACGGCACCAAGCCGGACTCCGGCAAGTGGGGCTATGACATTGGTGGCTCCGGTTGGGGCAACAACGAGCTTCAGTACTACACCGACCGTACTGATAACGCCCGCATCGAAAGCGGAAACCTCGTCATCGAGGCACGCGCCGAAAACTTCGGCGGGCGGAACCACACCTCCGCCCGGCTTCTAACCAAGGACAAGCATTCGTGGACCTACGGGCGCATCGAAGCGCGGATCAAAGTCGCGCGCGGCCAGGGCATCTGGCCCGCGTTCTGGATGCTCGGATCTAACATCGGATCCGCCGGATGGCCGTTCTGTGGTGAGATCGACATTATGGAAAACATCGGTCGCGAGCCGTCCATCCTCCACGGCACCGTCCATGGTCCCGGCTACTCCGGCGAGTTCGGCATCAGCGGCGATTATGTATTGAACGGGGCCGCGCTGGCGGACGATTTCCATGTCTATGCCATCGAGTGGGAGGAAAACCGCATCCGCTGGTTCATCGACGGCCAGCAATACTTCTCCCTCACTCCTGACAATCTCCCGGGTGGCAGCGCCTGGGTTTTCAACCAGCCGCAGTTTCTGATTCTCAATGTCGCCGTCGGCGGCAACTGGCCGGGCTATCCCGATGGCACGACGACCTTTCCACAGCGCATGACCGTGGACTACGTGCGGGTTTACTCGCCGATCCAGGGCAATCCGACCAACACCGTCGTCACTGTGGATCCTGCGGAACCCTGGCTCGGTTACATGCATGTTTCCAACCTTCCCGCCAACGGCGGTGCCTATCAATTCGGCCAATCCTGGGAGACGGCCAACCTGAACGCCATGTTCAACGGTCCTGTCCTCACCCTGTCTCCTAACACCATCGGCGACCCTGCCTCCTATTGGTATGCCGGAGGCGGCGCTCCGGGCAGCCCCGGTAACAAAATCATGGCAGCCAGCATGTATGTGGAAAGATCCGGCAGCCTCGCCGGCAAGACCGTGGTCTTTTCCGGCAACGTCCTGACCAACACCTTGACGAGCGCCCATTCCACTGTCGCCTTCATCAAGGATTTCGCACCCGACTACTCCTCCTCCAGCACAATCACCGCGCCCTTGGTCAACGGCAGCTTCAACCTCAGTCTCGCCACCAACGCCGGTGCCGGACGGCATGTGCAATACGGCTTCGAGACCGTCGGGGTGAACGTCTGGGCCACCGACGCCAGCCCCTTCGGCTCGATCCGGATCACCGCGGATCCCTATGCGACGTGGATCGCCGGCTTCGACACTTCCGACTTCACCGCGCCCGACCTGTCACCTGCGGGCGATCCCGACGGCGACGGTCTAACCAACGGGCTTGAGTTCGCCCTCGACGGTGATCCGACTGTCGGCACCGCTTCCGCCAAAGTCCGGGCGAAGACCGAAACCGTCGCCGGAGAAACGGCCATGCTGCTCACCTTGCCAGTGCTTAACGGGGCGACCTTCAGTGGCGCGACCACCAAGTCCGCCACCGTGGGCAACGTGGTTTACACCATCGAGGGATCTAACAACCTTACGCATTACAACCAGTCGGTGACGGAAGTCAGCCCCGCAAGGTCGGAGAACCTGCCCGCACCTAACAGCGGCTGGACCTACCGGAGCTTCCGCCTCGACGGCGCGATCGGTGGCGGCAACCCACGCGGACCTTCGGGATTTCTGCGGGCACGCGTTGCAGTGGCTCCTTGAAACGGGTCGCAATTTAATTCCATAAAATTGCATTAAATTTCTCGACAAGATCGGAACGTGTGGCAGGCTGTTTCCGTTGACTTGATCGATCCTCCAATCCCCAAACCCACCATGAAATCCTACCACCGCCAGCGTGGCTTCACGCTCGTCGAAATCCTGGTCACCATCGCGATCATCGCGACGCTGGCCAGCATGACCTTCCTCGTCGCGAGTCGCTCCAAGAAGTCCGCTGTATCCGCGAAGACCATCAACAACCTGCGCGAAATCGGGGTCTGCGTGGGCTTGTGGTCTGCCGACAACAACAACTTCTATCCGGCCTGTTGGGACAACACCAAAAACCGTTCATATGCCCAGGCCCTCGATCCCTACATGCACAGCGTCGAGACCTACCGCTCTCTGGAAAGCAAGTTCATCGGTCCTAACAAGCGAATCCCGGTCAAGGTGAACGGCTATTCGCACCCCATGACCTATTCGATGAACAAAGCGGTCAGTCCTGATTCCTCCAATGGCGCGGCTTTGATTCACGCGTCCAGGGTCGGCAACCCCGCGGGGGTCATCCTGATGGCGGACGGCTGCCAGAACCCCGGCAACCTCGGCCAATCAAGCGCAGCAGCCCACCGGGTCGATAGTGCCGTCGGCCAGACCGGCACACTGGCCAAGGGCTCTGATCCGATCCCCGTCGGGACCGATGTGGACACCTCCGCCGGCGACGGCTGGTTCCGCTACGACGGAGGCAAGTGCCACGCCTTGTTCTGCGACGGCTCCGCCAAAACCTTCGCCAAAGGCACCATCCTCAAGCGGAATATCTGGCGTGATATGACCGAGTGATTTGTCTTCGGACAGATTGATTTGATTTCACCATCCGGGATTCGCCAGCGTGCGGATTCCGGATTTTCTTTTGCGGCAGCCAAACCCCAGGCGGCTAGACCGGCAGTATCGATCGCCGTAATGAAGACCGCGTGACCGCCGTCTGACAATGGCCCGGAGTTCACGCTTCAGCTTGGCTGCGTGTGATGAAGAGCACGATAATTCGTGAACTCCGGACAGCCACCTGGCGGCACCAGCCGTAGGCCACAAGGAAAGGCGGCCTCCGATCCACGTCCATGAACGGACGATGAGGTGAACGAAGCGCTTTTCATCAGATCTACATGCCCGGCGGCTCGAATACCGCCATTCCTCGAGTCATTCTACGGCTCCAACCGCCGCCTGATCAAATCCTCGCGCATGATTTTGCAGAGGTTTTCGTTCAGTCCATAAAATGTGAACAAGGCCGCGAGCAGCAGCAGTCCAGCAGCGGGAATCAAACTGTTGAGAAGCAAAATGCCGTGGATGGCTTCCGGCGTCTGTTCGATGGCTTTCGGATCATAACCGAAATGCGAGATCAGGAAGCCGGCAAATGCCGCGCCGATGCCCATGCCGGCCTTTTGCGCGGAAGTGGTGGCGGAGAAGGCAACGCCTGTGGTCCTAACTTTATACTTCCACTCTTGGAAGTCGGCGGTGTCCGCCACCATCGCCCAGAAAAGCGTGGCGTTGATCCCGGCAAAAATCATGCCCAAAATTTGGAAGGTATAGACCAACGACATCTGGTCTGGTCTGATAAAATAAAAGGGGATGGCGGTAAGCGCCACCATTGCCAGACTGGTGATGAATGACCACTTTTTGCCCATGATTTGGACGGCGAAACGGGTCATCATGGCGCCGAAAATCATGGCCAAGCCGCCGATCAGAAAGTAGGTGCCAATCTGCCCGAGATAGAAAAGCTCAACTGCCTGACCGGACTCCCATTTGAAAAACGACTTGGCATCCCCGTCTGCATCGAGTTTGAGGTAACGCTGAAGGTAATAGATGCCTGCCGTTCCGCGCACGACTGCCAAGCTGATGTTGATGATGCCGGTGGCGAACATCATGATCCAATGGCGGTTCTTGAAGAGCGTCTTGAGGTCTTGGAGCAAACTGGTTTTCTGAGCCGCTGGCGGATGTATCCGCTCCTTGGTGGTTAGGAATGAGATCAGGAAGAGAACGGTCGCAATGACGCTGAACAGCATAACAGTGTGCTGTGCCCCGATTTGCTGGTTCAGTTGTTTGTCTTCGGTGCTACCGCCCAATTTGATGATGAGCACCATGAAGGTTGAGTTGGCGACGATCCCGCCGATCTGCGCGAGCGACATGCGGTAGCTATTGATGCTGGTGCGTTCCAGCGAGTCGTCGGTCATCACGCCGGACAGCGCACCGTAGGGAACATTGATGGCGGAATAGAGCAGCATCAACAAATTATAGGTAACCCACGCCCAAACGAGTTTGCCCGCCGGGCTAAGATCAGGTGTGGTAAATGCAAGTACGAACACGACGGCCAGGGGCACGCACAGCCATAACAGATAGGGTCGGAAGCGCCCCCACCTGGTCTTTGTCCGGTCGGCTACGGCACCGACGAAAAAGTCCCAAAATCCGTCGGTAACCCGGGCGAACAACAGCATGGTGCCCGCCGCCGCCGCGGTGATGCCGAATATGTCGGTATAGTAGAACATGATGAAATTCATCATGAGCGCCCAGACGAAGTTGCTGGCGGTATCGCCGAGGCCGTAGCCGATTTTTTCCTTGGTGGAGAGTTTCATGGGTTTGAAAGGGAACAACGGAGGAGTCTAGGGAATCGTGACGGTGATGGAACGGATCGAGCCGTCTCGTTCGAACAACTTTCGGCTTTCCGACTCGGATAGCAGGTTGCCCTCGATCGAAGTGGTCCTGTCATCGGAATGTTCGAGGGTGATCGTGAGCCGGTCTCCAAGGAGGTAGCAAACCGGGACTTGGAAAGCGGTGAACGCGAGCGAGTCCGCGGGGAGTTCCCAAGTCCGCGGCTCACCGTCGAGGTCGATGTATCCGAACGCGTGCGGTGCCGTGAAAAACTCGCCACGCTTGAGCAGGATGGGATTGAAGCGCACGCACCCCCGCTCGACTTGCACACCCAGTTCGCCCATGCGGGTGAGGATTTCCTCTTTGACCTGGCCGGTCATGCCCGGTTGCTGGGCCCCGCCGTGGCGCGGCGAGTGGGAATACGGATCGGTCGGAAAAGCGCCATAGGTCTTGGAATCCTTGGTGAAGCCGAGGCCATTGCGGATCTCGCCGTAAACCACCGCCAGCCGCGCGGTTTCGTCAGAGTCCGGGTCCTCCCTAACGGCTTGGACGTGGACTTCCTGCAAGGCGAGAAGCAGCTTGGCAACCATGTGCCAATAGATGCTGCCGAGCCCTTCGAAGGCGAACATCGCGCCGCTCCGCCCGGTGAACGAGCGGTGCCGGAAGACCGACTCCCACAACTCCAAAACCCCGGCGCGGTCCGACTCCGCACATGCCAGCTGATCGAGTTTCGCGATAAGATCGCGGGTGTTGGTTAGATCAGGATGAAAATGGGCGAGGCCGTGGCTGTCGATGCGGATCAATTCGCGGTCGCCGGCAGCGATCGATTCCGCGAGGCGGGGAATCCTCGCCTTCCAATCCGCGGGCAGGATGTTGCGTTCGAGAAACGGCGTGATCGTGCGGTCCGGATAGAGCAGGTAGCTGCTCTGGTCCTCTCGATAGAGCGGGCTGAAGCGCAATGCGGCTAACAGCCGAAGGGCTTCGGAGGGTTTCAGGATCCCGCTGCTGAGGGCGGCGACCTGCCCTTCCAGCATCAGGTCGAGGTGGTGGACGGCAGCTTGGTCGCCCTGAATCTCCAACAGATTGTAGCTGTGGAACAAGTGCTCGTCGCGGCGGTTGGCCGAGAGCGTGGCATCGACAGCGGCAAGCGCTTTGGCGATGAAATCACGCACCGCGGGAATTCCAACGGTGCTGAATCCTAACGATTTTCCGGAATAGACGGCGTTGCGTTGCTTTTCACCGGCCCGGCCGAGGGCTTCGGTAACCCTGAAGCGCGCCGGGTCGTCCGAGCCGACCAAGGCATTCGGCAGGATTTCCGTGAGATCGGCCAGCAGTTCCGCCACCGGATGTGATAGATCGAACCCGGCGGCCGCCCGTTCGTCGAACAGGAATTCGAGGAACACCAGATACCGGCGCAAGTAACAGACGGTGACGACCGACAGGCCCCAGCCGGCCAGCGCATTGTTTGCATCGTTCCATTCCGGGCGCTGGGTGTTGAGCCAGATGCCGCCGCCGGGGACCAGGTTGCTGAGTTTGACCAGCAGCGGCAGCAACAGTTTCTCGGCCAGCGACACCAGGATGATTTCGCCCCGCCTGTCTGTTAGCAACTTGCCATCGCCACCGAGTGCCGTGGCACGCTCCATCAATTGCCGGTGCAGCCCTTCATTGAAATGGATCGAATGCTTGGGGTCGGCTAACAGTTCGTCGAAACCGCGGATCTCGTAGGGGACGTGGGCGTAGGCGTGGCAGCGCTCGTTGAGGCGGGAGGTCAGGCGGCCGGGGCGGAAACGCTCCTGGCCTTCCAACAGGCGCAGCAGATAAATGATCTGGTGGTCGCCCCAGTAACCGATGTGGCTCCATGGATCGCTGGCGTCGAATACTTCCCAGTCGATGCCCGCGCGGGTGATCCGATAGGGGTTGTAGCCATCCGCCGTGGAGGCGTTCAGAAAGATGGCGATCATCGGCTCGAAACAGACCGGATAGCTGTATGCGAGGCTCTCCCAGTTTTGGAAGATGTCGCGCCAGTTCCCGGCGTAGGCGAACAGCGGGCGACCTTCGGTGTCCTTGGTGTGGATCTCGAACCGGTTCCACGGGCGGCTGGGATCCCCATGGCGGCGGCTGAAGCAAAGCGGCAGATATTCGCCTGCCAGACGGGCAAGTTGCGCGTCGCCAACCCCGGCGGCGCGGGTGAATAGATCCTCAAGCGTGCAAGGGTCCGGCAGCGATGCCAACCATTCCGGATGGCGGCTCAGCACGGCGCAATTGCGGCTTTTCAGGAAGGCCTGGAAGTCATCGCGGGGGAAGCGGTAATTGTCATGCAGGGTCCCGCCGCGCATGCAGTTGAAGAGGACATTGGCGAAATGATGGACACTGGTCAGTGTGTCGGCGCTCTGTTGGATCGCCCCGGCCCCGGCAATGCGCTTTTGCAAGGCCACCACGCCGGCGGTCAGATCGGCGGCGATTTCCGCGCCAAAGGCCTCCGGTTCGCGAAGCTGGTCGCGCAACCGGGTCACATCCGAGTGATCCAGTCCGGTGTCCGCCCCGATGATCCATTCATGCGAAGCCAGCGGTTCAAGGGCGATGTCGGCCGCTAACAAGTGGCCGCCAAATACCCCCCGTGCCTCTGTCTCCGCGCTGACAGCGGCACCGCGGCGCCAGGCGTCCACCTGTAGGTCTGATAGAAGCAGGTTCGCCTGATCGAGTCCGAGCGACCAGGCGCAGGTCACGCGCAGCGATTCGCTCGGTTCCGCGCGGTCGGTGATGCCTGAGTTGAGTGTGTAAATACCAAGGCTGCAGCCCGGCACCGACTCGTGCCGCATGTAGGCGGCGGCCAGGTAGCTGTAGCGGGCGTAGGTTTCCTGTGAGACGCCGTGGGGCAGCAGGTGGTTCCAGCCGTCCAGCAGCCGGACATCGCGGCGGCGATCCGCTAGATTCTCCAGCCGGCAGGTCCGCACCAGCCCGAAACGCTCGCTGGCTGTCAGCTCCCAGCGGAAAGCGAGACCGAGGATTTCATGGATTTCCTCGAAGATCACGCTGGTCCCCGCGACGTGTTTGTAAAGATTGCGGGTGATTCCGGGCAACGGACAGCCGGCGGCCCATGGTTCCCAGGGTGTGCCGTCCACGGTTAGCAGCGTGAGCACGCCGCTCGCCTTTGGCTGGCTCAGGATCCGGTCGGCGGTCTGATAGGGAAAGACCGCGTGGTCCGGATCGATCCGACCGGCGGTGAAGCCGCCATTGCTGCCGACAAACAGCCAGAAGTCCGAGTCGGAAACCACGCTCATGAGAAAAGGCGGCATCCGGTCCACATGGCGGATGCGGAGGTATTTCCGGCCATGGATGACCACCGTGGCAGCGGTATCGGCGCCAGGAATGAAGGTGATGATCTCAGCCTCGCGGTTGGGTTCTTCTACAGCCCCGGCGGGCTGCCTTGCGGTGGGTGGTGGAGGCATGGATTGTTGAATGGAGCTGGGTTCCACGGGTGCGATGGATTTTCGGAACAAGGCCGGGAGTGAAAGTTAGTCCAGCACCCGGATCGGCGGGCGGTTGCGGCAATCGGATTTCAGATTTTTCATGCCACCACAGTCGTGGATTTGTGGATAGGGAACCCGACAGGCTTCGACAAGTGAAATTGCACAATATTGCAACAATTTGGAGTTTGCGACTCTCAGCTTCAGAAAGCCATGTATGAAGTCAGGGTGGATTGGAGATAACCGCTCGACCGCGTGATCAGGCCTGTTTCCTAAGGAAACGCAGCAACGGCGGGCTCCACCGGCTTCACTCCGGAACCGGACCGACGGTGGCACCGGGCCTCAGGCGACAATCGATCAGGACATGCTGGGCCGAGCCGAAACGCTTCTGCGTACGCTCGAACAAGCGCTGCGTTCCAGTCATGCCGATCTCGCGAAACGGAATCACAATCGTACTCAACTCAGCTGAGCCTGGCGGCGTCTCGATGCCGTCGAAGCCCGTCACTGAAACCTGGCCTGGCACGCTGATACCCCGTTTTTCGAGGCCGTGCACCAAATCATATGCCTGGTGATCGGCCGCACAAACCCAAGCGGTTACCCCGTCCCGGGTGCGCCCGGCTGCGTATTCGATGCTCGATTCATCATCCCCTTCGTGCGACGGGAAAATATTGACGATGTCCTCAATCACGACGGGGAGCCGTAGCCGTACCATCGCTTCCATGAACGCGGCGTAGCGCCGGTAAGACCAGCTCGCCTCCACTTCATAGCGGCGGGTGTAAAATCCAATCCGGCGGTGACCACGTTCCAGCAGATGCTCGATGGCTGAGGAAATTCCCTTGTAGTGATCGACGTCCACGCAATCGATTCCCATATGGTCGAACTGCTCCACCAAGGAGACCAGCGGCACCTTGGGGGCGAGGTGGTCGAGCACCGGATTTGGAAACGGATAGACCAACAGCAGGCCGTCCCAGCGATTGCAAAGCTTCTCAATGTTCTGGAACACCGGGTCATCCAAGGTGCAGGACTTGGGGTCGATCAAATGCAACTCCACATCCGCACCATTGAGGTGGGCACACTCGGTGACTCCAGCGAGAATCTGCTCGCTGGGGTTCTGGTAGTCAGTCCGGAAATATTCTTCTTCGGCCGAGCAAATCAGCACGCCGAAGATTTTTTTCGCACCCTTTTTCCTCGCCGGGCGAGGCTTCCTCATTTGAAGGTGAACGTATCCCACCTCGGCCGCCAACTGGAACACCCGAGCCCGCGTCACGGGGTTGATGCCGGGGTGGTTGGTGAAGCAGCGCGACACGGTTGCCCGCGAAATTTGCAAACGCTCGGCAATCAGTTGCTGGTTTACTTCAGGGGATGGATCTTTCTGCCGGATGCAGGGAGGATTCTTTTTTTCCCCGCCGTGACAAGCAACAATCTCGCGAATAAAAGCAATTGGCCGGCCCCATGATCAAAAATTGCATAAAATTACTGGACTTTCTCAAAGTCGTGGACATGCTTCGAAACAATCTAATCCTGAAAATTCCTACTTGCACCTCCCGCAGCTCGGTGCATACTTTATAAATACGACGGAGTTTTACTTCCTCCGTAAACCGCGAGCCACAATTGGACGTATTCCAAGACAAAACTTCAAACCCATGAAATCCAGAGTCCACAGAAAGTTTAGAACCCGGGGGTTCGCGCTTGTCGTCACACTGTCCCTGATGATCTTGCTGACGGTCATCGCGGTGGGGCTGCTGACGTTATCAACCATCACGCTGCGCTCTTCTGGCCAAGGAAATTCCATGGCCGCTGCGCGGGCCAACGCGCGCATGGCGTTGATGCTGGCGATTGGCGACCTTCAGAAAAATGCCGGTCCTGACCAGCGGGTCACCGCGCGGGCCGACGTGCTCGATGAAAACGTCGCCAACCCCCGGTTAACTGGCGTTTGGGATTCTTGGGAGATCACGCGCTCGGCGCAACCATCGGACTTCGACAAGCCCGCCCGCGATGCAAAATTCCGCGGGTGGCTGGCGTCCGGCGATCCGATTGAAACCAGGAAGATTGGTTTTGCCGGCGTCACCCCAATGTCTGTGATCGGCGCGGCACCCAAATCGGCTCCGGGCGTGACACTTTGGGGGAAAGGCACTCTGGGCACGACTCCCGCTCCCAAAAGCGAGGTGACAGTGAACAAGACCCCACTTGCGTCACCCCCGGGAGCTCTGGCTTGGGCGGTGATGGATGAAGGAATCAAGGCCCGGATCAATACCAGCTACGCCGATGACATCGCCGGAGTGCCGACCAAAGAAGGTGCCAAGAGCGCGCGACTCGGCGCAGGCGAACGACCCGGCGTTGAGTTCATTGCCGGACTCAACGGTCTGGAGCGCAAGTTCTTTGAAAAAAGCGCGACCGAGTCCGCGAAGCTGCAAAATGGCATCACCCGACTCAATTTCTCGCTCGCAGGCGAGCAACTTGCCGGGAACACCATCCCGGCTGCGTTGAAAGCCCTCACTCACGACGTCACCACCGTTTCAACGGGCCTCTTCACCGACACCGCCCGCGGCGGCCTCAAGGAGGATTTCCAACTTTTGACCAATACGGCCCTGCCGACCGAATATAAGAAGGGAATCTATGCCTCGCGGTTGGGCATGTCCACCACCGAGGGTCCTTCCGACCCGCGCTGGGAGTCCCTGCAACAGTTCGCCACCGTCTACAAGAGCACCGCCGATCTGACAAAAATTGGCACCACGCCGCTTCTCAGGACGAAAACCCCTGCCGGCTGGAACGCATCCACCCTGTCGGGAAATCCGGTGGTCACCAAAGTGAACCGGACCCCGCCACCCGGTGTCGTGCTCGCCCCCACCATCGCCCGGGTCCAGATGCTGTTCAGCCTGATCGGTCGCGATCTCTATCCGAACCTGCCCGCCAATATCCAACGGGTCCTCACCTCTGCCGAAAAGTCGCAGAATATGCATGGTCCTCAGGATGGGTTCTTCAGGAACACGAACTATAACTACGATCTGCACCTCCTCTACACCCCGGTGGTCACTCTCCACAACCCTTACAACGTGGCGATCGAATTCAACGCCCTGCGCCTGGAGTTCATCGGCGTCCCCTTCGCCATGCAGGTTTTCCGCAATGATATCCCGCTCAGCAAAGGTCTCGTGCCCTTCGAATCGATGACCGATGACAACCAGAATTCCCAGCAAAGCAAAGTTTTCGGGATGAACTTGAAGACCAAAGTCAGTGGCAAGGTTGGCGGCGGGCTTTTCAGAATGTTGCCCGGCGAGGTGATCATGTTCTCGCCTTATATCGATCCTACACGCACGTATGCACAAGACCTCAAAGACCGGAAATTCTGGGATATCCAACTCTCTACAGGCATCACCAACAACATCGACGCCATTCCCGGTTGGCGGGGTTTTGGAATCGGCTATGACTGCGACTGGTTGGCGGGCAACCAGCCTTCCATCGGCAGCGCCACGCAGGAAAATGCATCGACCGCGCTGGCTCCTTACGGGATTTGGAAAGGCTGTTATGGCTTGGCTTGGGATGACAGGATCCATGTCCAGTTCGCACCATTGAGCATCCCGGTGAACAACTACAAATTCGTCATTCAAATGTCAGCCTCAGTCGGAGGACTGGTCAAAAAGATCAGTGCGGTAGAAATGGACTATAAAACACCCACCGGACTTCAGGAACTCCTCAGCACGACAGGTGGAAAGACGACCCTGCGCTTTCCCAAGGAGGACGCCACTAAGAAATACATCCTGGGACATGAGCTCCGGGACACTTCAAATACTCCGATCGGCAGCATCGCCAACGCCAAGCCGTTTGCCTTGCTGACCGCACACGCCAGGAACACCTCCGGCGGCCGGGATCTGACGAACAAGGATGGCCGCTACAGCGGCAAGCCATGGGCATTCGCAAACGGCAGCATCGGCTCATCCTCGGTTAATTTGATCACCGAACACTCCGCCAACGGCTCGCACGAACTCGACCTGTTGCAAGTTGATCAAAACGACGCCACCCAGCTCTTGTCGATCGATTCGCAGGACCGCTCCACGTTCATCACCGGCAACACCAATTACAACGGCACCAAATTCGGCAGCCTTTATGACATCCCCCTCGCCCCGATTCAGACCTTGGCGGGTCTCAATGGCGCGAATCCCGGCGGCTCGTCCGGCTACCTCCCGCGTTTCGCCCAGCCGATAGGCAATTCATGGGCTCACCCGCTTCTCAGTCCTGACAAAATGATGGAATCCGGGCCGGGCGGATACAATTACCTCGATCACTCATTCCTGCTCAATCTCGCACTTTACGATGGTTTCTATTTTTCCGGTTTCGCCGACCAGTCCGGCACCTTTGGAAGTGGCAAGACCTCCAAGTCCTTGGTCGATGCGTTTGCCGCAGGGACTCCGCTTGATGACCCCCGCATGACGCTCCTCCCCCCTAACGGCAAAAAACCCTCGGACCTGGCGGACGTGCTCTCTCAGCCCACCCCCCCCTACAAAACCATCGCCGCCTGGCAGGCGATCGACGGCCCATTCAACATCAACTCCACCTCGGTGCCCGCATGGAAAGCCATGCTAGCGTCAATCCACGACTCCCAAGCCGTCGTCAACCAGCGCTCCACAGCTGCCGCCACCTCCACCAGTTTCTCCCCTCTGAAACCAACACCCACCGACAAAGCCCGCATCAGCCGGTTCCGCCTTCCAGCCTCCAACTCCGCGGCGAATGGCGGAGTCATTGCCGACGCCTATTGGCTTGGTCCTCGCGAGTATTCGGATGCCGAGTTGCAGACCCTCGCAGAGAACATCGTCAGGCAAGTCCGCCTGCGCGGTCCATTCCTGTCGATGGCGGAGTTCGTCAACCGCCGCCTCGGAAACGATGATTTGGCCCAACGTGGCGCGCTTCAACAGGCAATCGACGATTCCAATCTCAACCAGTCCCTCGCAAACGCCGCCAACGCCGGCTATGACATTCCCGTCGGCTCCACCGGCAATTACAAATACAAGAATAACAAGGCTGGGGAAGGTCCCAGCTATCAGGGTGCCCCGGGCTACCTCACCCAGGCCGACATTCTGAACGTTTTGGGAAATGCCGCCACCGCCCGCTCGGACACGTTCACCATCCGCGGTTATGGCGAGTCCAGGGACGCCTCTGGCAAGTTGGTAGCCAGTGCAACCTGTGAGGCAGTCGTCCAACGGGTTCCCGATTGGGTTGATCCTGTCGATCCTGTGGAGACACCGGTCGCCTCGTTGGCAAGTTCCGCCAACAAAGCCTTCGGCCGCCGCTTTCTCGTCACTTCATTCCGCTGGTTAAACGCCACCGAAATCTGATTCACTCCTTGGCAGCCCCATTTCGTATCTCCATGCGCTCCCTATCCTTCTGTCTGTTCCTTCTCTATCCGGCATTCATCACGGCCGAGGAGGTCCGCAAGGTGACCTGTCGCTTTGTCACGCTGGACGCCACCGTGCCGACGCCCCCTCTGGTCTCAATCTCGGGCGACGGCACCGAGGTCCCAATCACCGTGGCGACCGGCTCGATCTCCAAGGAGACGGACATCTTTTCCAAGACGAACATCTTCAGTTTCCTAACCGTGGCGGACCGCACCCCCGCCGCCAATGTGACCATCCCCCCGGGGGTGAAGGCCGCAATCCTGCTTTTCGTCTCCATGCCCAAGGCTGCCAATTCAATGCCCTGGCGGGTTTTTGTCATCGAGGATTCCGACAAGAACTTCCCGGATGGTGGTGCTTTTGTGGCGAATTTCCACAATCAGGACATCCGGTTCATTATTGGCGAGAACAAGCTGATGCTCAAGCCGGGCGGCTTCCATGGAGTCGCCAGACCAGCTCAGCGCGATGACTTCAACATGGCCCAGGTCGCCTTCCAATTCCAACAGGGCGAAACCTGGCGGGATGCGAGCGAAAGCATGATGCGATTTCTGCCGGGCACGCGCTACCTGATGGTCACCTACGTCGATCCCGCCTCCGGCCGGCCCCGCATCACCACGTTCCAGGACCAGAGTTTCAAATCCCCGGCGCCGGTTCCAGCGTCCACTCGCTGATAGTCATTGCCTTGCCTGCCGGTTGAGTCCGGCCATCGACCACATCAATGGCGCATCGGGCTTTAGGGTGGGATCGGGCGGATTCGGGATTGTCGGAGCAAGGGAAATCCGGTTGTTTCATCCCATGACAAAAACCCCGCCCTGCCTGATGCTTTTTGCCGCCACCCTGATAAGTCCGCTTCACGCCGCCCCTGCTCTAACAGACGCGGTGAACGTGCGCATGCAAGGCTTCGTCGATTCCAAGGAAATTTCCGGCGCGGTGACGCTGGTCGCGGACGGGGAAAAGACCCTCCATCTATCAGCCACCGGGCTGGCGGACATCGCCGGCAACAAGCCGATGGCGACAGACTCGGTTTTCTGGATTGCCTCGATGACAAAGCCGGTCACCGCCACCGCGGTGATGATGATGCAGGACGAGGGGAAACTTTCCGTGAGCGATCCAGTGTCGAAGTTTTTGCCCGAGTTCACTGGCGACAAGGCGGGCATCACGATCGCGCAATGCCTCACCCACACCAGCGGGTTGAGCGAGGTCTCGGGTGAGGAAAGCGAGGCCGTCACGACGCTCAAGGATCTGATGCCGCTGTTCACCGCGAAGCCGCTGGTGTTTGCGCCAGGCAGCAAGTGGCAGTACTGCCAAACCAGCATCAACACGGCGGCGCGGGTGGTGGAAGTGGTTTCCGGCAAGGCGTTTCCCGAATTTCTCGATGAGCGGTTGTTCGGTCCGCTAGAAATGAAGGACACGAGTTTCTATCCGAACGAAGCGCAAGTCGCCCGCATCGCCAATGCCTACAAACGGGGCGATGACGGGAAGCTTGAGAAATCCGAAATCACCTTCCTCGGCGGCAGATCCATCGCTGACAAGGAGCGCTACCCGCGCGCCAACGGTGGCCTTTTTTCCACAGCGGAGGACTACGTGAAATTCGCACAGATGATCCTGCGCGGTGGCGAACTTGGCGGGAAGCGCTATTTGAAAGCGGAAACCGTCAAACAGATGACCAGCATCCAGACTGGCGATCTTGATAGCGGATTCGTGCCCGGCAGTGCCTGGGGGCTTGGCTGGAGCATTGTCCGCGAGCCACAGGGAGTGACCGAGGCGCTGTCGCCCGGATCCTTCGGTCACGGCGGACTGTTCGGCACCCAGGCGTGGATCGATCCGGTGAAGCAGCGGATCTATCTGTTGCTGGTCCAGCGCGCGAATTTCACCAACCAGGGCGGTGCCGACGGTTCCGACCTGCGCCGTGAATTCCAAAACGCGGCGGCCCGACCATGAAATTGTTGCTCATAGGCCACGGCTATCTCGGCCAGGCGATCACCCGCGAGTTCCGCGAGCACGGCTGGGAAGTCACCACCGTTTCCCTCTCCGGCGGCGAGGGCTCGATTGCCTGCGACATCGGCGATGCCGAGGCCGTGAAAAAACTGCCGCCCGCGGATTTCATCGTCCACTGCGCCGCTTCCGGCCGCGGCGGCGCGGAAGCCTATCAACACGTGTATCTCGATGGCTGCCGGAATCTAACGACCGAATTTCCCGAAACTCCCCTGCTGTTCACCTCCAGCACCTCGGTTTACGCGCAGACCGACGGCTCCATCGTCACCGAGGAAAGCCCCGCCATTCCGGACCGCGAAACCGGCACCCTGTTGCTAGCTGCCGAACAAATCACCCTCGCTGCCGGCGGCATCGTCACCCGCTTGTCCGGCATCTACGGTCCGGGCCGCAGCGTGATTTTGAGGAAATTCCTATCGGGCGAGGCGGTCATTGAGGAGGACGGCCGGCGTTTCCTCAACCAGATCCACCGGGACGACGCGGCGCGGGCGATTTTCCACCTGGCCACCACCCATGCCACCGGCATCTTCAATGTTAGCGATTCCCACCCGCTCTCCCAGCTCGAGTGTTATGAGAAGCTGAGTGAAATTTTCTCCCGTCCGCTGCCACCCTCCGGCCCGCGCGACCTCAACCGCAAGCGCGGCTGGACGCACAAACAGGTTTCCAACGCCAAGCTGGCAGCCACCGGCTGGCAGCCGCGGTTCCCGTCGTTCATTGGCGCGGCGGAGGCCATCGCCGCCACCTTGTGACAACCGCGGACTGACGGCAGCCTGATTTTTGAGGGTTATTCCGACAAGACTCTTCCGAAGCCAAAGCGGGACGAACGAGTCGACGACCAGGTTCGTTGATAGGTGAACTTTCGTCTTTCTCCGGCATCGGTGAGAACCGAGCCCTCTGCAAAAATAGTCAATCGATCACCTTCTATCAGTCCGAAATCCGATCTGGTGCTGCCATATCCCGAATTATTGATTGGGAAAGTTTTGGTGGATGATGGCTTGACCAGTTCAAACGTCTCACCTCTTTCATTGTTTATTTTCAACGAGGTGAGCGTCACCGATTTCTTGGCCGCGAAACTTTCTGCAGGATTGGAGGGC
The DNA here is from genome assembly GCA_041739215.1 of Akkermansiaceae bacterium. Classification (GTDB taxonomy): domain Bacteria; phylum Verrucomicrobiota; class Verrucomicrobiia; order Verrucomicrobiales; family Akkermansiaceae; genus Luteolibacter. The sequence goes on along the minus strand of JBGSOI010000076.1, from coordinate 2,702 downwards.
GTCAAATCCAAGATAATATGTGGATCAGAAGAAGGTTCTCGCTGAATGTATAATAGCAAAGGAATGACGGCACCCGTGCCTGCGATTCTTCCCGAGGTAAACTCTGGATGTATTGGCAAATTGAAATCCGAATCAGAGGTCCCCGGCTCCGGTGCGGAGGGAGCATAGCGTGTGAATTTCTGGTGATGAATGCCTCCCAGGAAGGCAATTCCTGACACGATCACAAACAACAAGAGAGAAACTCTGAGCTTCATAGCAGGAAGGGGAAATCAAGCACGCAAGGTATCGCATTTCAATGGAACGGAGAAGTTTAACGCAGCAACTTCTATCGTTGGGCTCTAAAATGCTAATTGTGAAGCGTTGGCCGGAATTGCAAATTTCGCTGGCGGTGGAGTTAGTTTTCAGCCAGCCAGGCATCGATTCCCCCGGCGACGTTCCTGACGCGGGTGAAACCATGGTCGAGCAGCAGTTGTACGGCCTTGGCAGACCGGCCGCCGGCCTTGCAGTGAATCAGGATCTCGCGGTCGGTCGGCAGGCTGGCCAACTCATCCGGCAGCGCTTTCAGGGGGATCAACCGCGAGCCTTCGATGTGGGCGATGGCGTATTCGCCCGGTTCGCGGACGTCGATGAGCAGTCCGTCGAAGTTGCCTGATAGAAGAGCGCGGAGTTCGGTGGTGGTGATGGATTCCATGGATTCGGAGGCAAGGTCGCAGGTGGCGGAGGCGGTGGTTTCGGGGTTCGAGACGGCGGAGATTTCCGGATGGTCGCCGCAGAGGCGGCATTGCGGATCTCGGTTGAGCTTGAGGCTGCGGAACGCGTTGTTGAGCGCGTCATAACAGGTGAGCTTGCCGAGCGGAACGGTGCCGATTCCTAGAATCAGCTTGATGGCTTCCATCGCCTGCAACGAGCCGATGATGCCGGGAAGCACTCCCAACACCCCAGCTTCCTGGCACGACGGCACGCTGCCGGGCGGCGGCGTGTTAGGCAGCAGGCACCGATAGCACGGCCCGCCGAGGTGTGGGGCGAAGACGCCGGTCTGGCCTTCGAAGCGGTGGATCGCGCCATAGACGAGCGGCTTCTTCAGGAGAAAAGCGGTATCGTTGGTTAGAAAGCGGGTGGGAAAGTTGTCCGAGCAATCGACCAGGATGTCGTATTTGCCAGCGATCTCCAGCGCGTTTTCCGGAGTGAACCTCACGGGATGAAGCTCGACCCGCACATAGGGATTGACCTCGCGCAAGCGGGCGGCGGCGCTTTCGAGTTTCGGTTTCCCGATCCACGATTCACCGTGGAGGATCTGGCGTTGGAGATTGGAGGCGTCCACCACATCGGCATCGACGAGGCCGAGCCTGCCGACGCCGGCCGCGGCCAGATAGAGCGCGGCCGGCGAGCCCAGAGCGCCGGTCCCTATCAGAAGCACCGCCGCGTTTTTCAGCCGCAATTGCCCGGCCTCGCCCACCGCCGGGATGAGCAGGTGACGCGAGTAGCGGAGGAGCTCCGCGGATGAAAGACCGTCTGGCATGGCGGCCGAAGCTTGCAGCGGATGCGGCCCCGGTCAAAGCCGGAAAACCGTTTCGGGCGGCGGGGACATGTGATAAGGTGCCGCCATGTCAGAAGTTCAAACCACCTTCCAACTGAGTCCGGGAGACGCCGCACCTGATTTCTCGCTGCCTGATGCGGATGGCCGGATGGTTACCCGTGCGGAGACCGCCGGCGCGCGGGGACTGGTAGTGATTTTCGCCTGCAACCATTGCCCGTTCGTGATCCATTTGGCGGACGCCGTGGGTGAATTCGCCCGTGAGGTTTCAGATCAAGGAGTGAATACGGTGGCCATCAATTCCAACGATCTCGAAAAATACCCGCAGGATGGACCTGAGCCGATGAAGGCGTTCGCGGCCGAGTGTGGCTGGGATTTTCCCTACCTGCTCGACGAATCGCAAGAGGTCGCGAAGGCCCACGGCGCGGCCTGCACACCGGATTTTTTCCTGTTTAACAGCGATGGCAAACTGTTTTACACCGGACAATTCGACGACTCCCGTCCCCGCAGCGGCCAGCAACCCCACGGCGGCGATTTGCGCGAAGCGGTGCGGCGGATGCTCGGTGGCGAGCAACCGCTCGCCCGCCCCTATCCGAGCAGTGGCTGCAACATCAAGTGGAAGCCGGGCAACGCACCGGTCGGTTAGACTTCGGGACAAAGGAGCCGCGCTGCGGTATTGAAATTGACCCCCGTTGGCGCGGCGGCGATGCTTCGGGCGTGCGTTCGATTTTGATCACGGGTGGAAATGGCGGTCTCGGTCTGGGGATCGCCCGCTATTTCCTCGATCATGACGCGGAGGCGCGCGTGTGGCTCGGAGTCCGGGCGAATCGCGGGCAGGCGGAAATTCTCGCGGTGGAGCACGCCGGGCGCTGCGGGTTGATCGACTTGGAAGTGACCGATCCCGAAGCGTGGAAATCAGCGGTTGCCCGGATCGTGGAAACCGACGGCCGGCTCGACGTGCTGGTGAACAACGCGGGCATGCACCGCGACTGCCTGTTAGCGGCGATGCCCGACGAGTCGTGGCACTCGGTGATCGCCGCGAACCTGGACGCGGTGTTCCACGGCTGCCGCGCGGTGGTCACGCCGATGATGCGCCAGCGCTTCTGGCGGATCATCAACATCGCCTCGCTCAGCGCGGTGCTCCCGCCGCTCGGCCAGACGAACTACG
>JBGSOI010000090.1:0-3872 GCA_041739215.1 Akkermansiaceae bacterium | reverse complement strand
AGCTTGTCGCGGCTGGACTCGCTCAACCACGGCTCGCCGCCGCCGCGCGCGGGGACCTTGCCGTCGTTCATCCCGCACAGGACCAGATGGCTGCCCGGCTCGTGAAAAAGTTCCAGCCACCCTTGCACGTCGAGCACCCGTCCGACCGGCGGCAGCGGGGCGGGGGACGGCACATCGGAGACCATCAGCTCGATCCAGAATCCCGCCCCGCGCTTCACCCGTGCCATCAACGGCGCGGCAGTTGTTAGCCAGTCGAGCATCGCGTTGGCCGCCTCCTCGGTCGCCGGACCGGTGCGGGCGAGCGCGGCTAACAAACGTTCCGCCGTGCCGCTGAAATTCCCGCCCTGGAAGCTCCCGCGCCAGCCTTCGAGTGCTTCGGCGGCCTTGAGGAGTTCTTCCGCGGATTCCTTGTCGTATTCGTTACGGAAGTTCTCCGCTGCGATTCGCCGTTGCAAATCCTCAGTCCGCACGACCATCCAGCGGTCGCGGAGTTCGGCCAGGCGCTTGGCCTTTTGTGCGCGTTTGCCCGCCACCAGCACGCCTGTTTCGGGTAGTGATAGAAGGTCCGCCATCGTGGCCAGCGTCGGATCGGCCAGCCATTCTCCCCAGATCTTGAACCACCGCGCAAGCCCGCCCGTCACCACCGACGCGGCGGGATGAAATGCCGGCCAGCCTTCGCGGGTGAAGGTCCGCGCCAGTTCGTCGCCGACCTCGCTATCCGCCGATCCCAGCGCAACCTCGTTGGACGGGGTTTTCATTTCGCCGATCACCCGCAACGCCTCGACCGCCTGCTGGCGTGGATCCGCCACCACTTGCACCGGGCGATCCGGCCAGGACAACGGTCGCTGCGACCACACCGTTAGAGGGCATCCGCTGGCGGAAAAGGCGGCCGCTTCGGTTTCCGGCGCACCGATCAAGGCTATCACCGGCAGATCCCACGCCAGCAATGCTCGTTCGACCAGCGGCGGCATTTCCGCGACGCCTGCCAGAACGACCTTCGAAACTCCGGCGGGCAACCTCAAGCCCTCCGCCAGCACCCGGCTGCGGCTTTTCAGGCCCCACGATTGTAGCTTCCGTTCGACGAGATCTTCCAGCCTGCCGAGCGCCTCCCAGCGTTCGGCCTCCACCGTTTCGCGCAGCTTCCGCGCGGCGGTGGACAGGAGCAGTCCGTTTTCCTGCAACGTGTGGCGCAGTCTGACCATCTCCTGCGCCAGTCCGCCCGCCCAGTTTTTCCCTTCGCCCGGCGGTGCGGGAAACAGTGCTTCGTAGGCCGACCAGTCCGCCACGTTTTCCAACACCTCCACCCAAACCACGCGCTCTATCCAATCCGCCGCGGCCTCGTCATCGCGAGCTTGAAGGAATGACCCCGGCGTCGCCACCCGCGGCGACAGCAAGGCTCTCGCCTCTTCGGCCAGCGCCTCGCGTAACCGCCGTCCGCTCTGCGCCGTGGGCACCACCACTAACAAGCCCGGCAGTTCATCCCGCCGCTCCAACAGCCACGCCACCGCCAGCGTCAGAAACGGCCGGTTCCATCCGAGAAATTCACGCTCCACCATGGCCGGGAGCATCACCGGACCGATCCGCCGGGGAAATCAAAATCCGTGATCCGATAATTCTTAGCGGAAAATCGCGCGTATCAACCCGCTCAAAACCCTGAAGATCATGAACACAATCCCGACGACCACCCCGACCGTTAGCAAAAGCGTCACCGCGATGATTCCGAGAAAAACCCACAACGGCCACCAGCGGCTGTCGAGCGTGCGGATGCGACCCTGCCATTGTTGCCACTCCCGCCGCTGCCGCGGCGCTTCCTCGGAAGCTTCAACTTTCGCCGGCGGCGCGGCTCCATCGATTTCGACAACCTCGACTTCGATGGCTTGGGGTTCGTTCGTCATGATTCGTTTCGTTCGCGGGAATTTCCCCCGCGAAGCACCGGGACGCAACGCGAATGCTTTCCGGTGGAAAAAATCCGGTGCATTCCAACATCAGGAATCGACCTCCCGTCCATCCGATGGAAACTCGTGGCATGGGACCGGATTTGACCGACAAGCGCTGGATCGTGGTGAAAGGGATCCTCTTCGCTTTTCTCGCGATTCTCGCCGGAGGCCTGCAACTGCTGGCCGATCTGCCGCTCTGGCAGGAAACCACGCTGCTGCTCATCTGCATCTGGGCAAGCTGCCGGTTCTACTATTTCCTCTTCCACTGCCTGCAAGCCTACGTCGATCCCGGGCTGAAGAGCGCGGGAGTGATGGATTTGTTGGGGAAGCTGTGGCGGAGGCGATGAAAAAGTGTGGCGTCGCTGGCTGGGCGCGTTGCTTGAGCGGCGCTCCGTCGGCCTAGCCCTTGATCTCCATCAGCATCTGCGGGTTGTTCGGGAATTTCTTCAGGAAGAACAACAGGCGTTCCATGGCCTCGGCCGGGCGGTGGCCGGAGAGGCCGCGGCGGATGAGGTGGATCTTGTGGAGCATGTGGTCGGCCAACAAGAGTTCCTCGCGGCGGGTACCGGATTTGAAAATATCGACTGCCGGATAGATATAGTTTTCTGCGATCTTGCGGTCGAGGACGAGTTCCATGTTACCGGTGCCCTTGAACTCCATGTAGATGGCCTCGTCGGCGCGGGAGTTGGTCTGGATCAGTGCGGTGGCCATGATGGTCAGCGAACCTCCGCCGCGGGTGTTTCTGGCAGCAGCGAACAAGCGGCGGGGCACTTCGAGCGCGCCGATGGTGAGGCCGCCGGATGCGGTGCCGCGGCCGCGGGTGTTCATGTTGCCGTTGTAAGCGCGGGCGAGGCGGGTGATGGAATCCATGATCAGGAATACATCCTTCCCGGCTTCCACCAACCGCTTGGCGCGCTCGATGGCGAGCTCGGCAATCCGGGTATGGTTGCGGGCCTGCTCGTCATTAGAGCTGGCGTAGATTTCCGCCCCTTGAAGGGCGCGGCGGAACTCGGTGACTTCTTCCGGTCGTTCATCGACGAGCACCACCATCAGATGGATCGCCTCATCGTATTTCTCCCGGATCGCTTCCGCCATGTGGAGGAGCAGGGTGGTTTTTCCCGAGCGAGGCGGAGAAACGATCAGGCCGCGCTGGCCACGGCCGACGGGGGCCATGATATCGACGACGCGGGTGGTGAAACGCTCGGGCGTCGTCTCGAAACTGATCCGGCGGGTCGGGTTGATCGCCTTGAGTTCGTCGAAATGCGGAAGCTTGGCGGCTTCCTCGGGAGTCATGTCGTTGATCTTCGTGATCTCGACAAGCTGCGGGCCGCGCGGACCGTCCTGATAGACCCCGTGGATCCACTGGCCGAGCCGCAGGTTATATTTGCGGATCGTCTCGGGCGTGACAAAGACATCGTCGCGGGCCTGTTCGAAGTTCTTCTTCTGAACCCGCAGGAAGCCGAAGCCTTTGGGGGCGAGTTCGAGCATGCCATCGGCCTCGATTTTCGGGCCGTCGAGCTGGACCGCGGGCCGGCGCTCGTCGAAGTCGTTAGGATTGGCCGGGCCTTGCGGGCCTCGTTGTTCGAAACGCTGGCGGTTAGGTTGGTGTTGCTGGCCGTGGTGTCCTTGCTGTTCCAGGCGCTCGCTGTTACGGCGTTTGCGCTTTTCGCGACGTTTCTTGCTGCGGCTTTCGCGAGGCTGACCTTGTCCTTGCCCGGACCCGGATTGTCCCTGGCCGTCGCGCTGTTGGAAATTCCGCTGCTGGCCTTCGTGGGGAGGGCGGTCGCGGCGTTCCGGTTCGCGTGGCGGTCCGCCTTGCGGCGCGTTTTCACGATCCGGCGGAGGCGTGATCGCCTGCGGATAGGGAATCGAGGGTTGTTCGGGTGCGGGGCGGGGTTCAGCAGGTTCGCGGGTGACCACCGGCCCGCCGCCGGG
>JBGSOI010000079.1:0-43287 GCA_041739215.1 Akkermansiaceae bacterium | reverse complement strand
GAAATCACCATCCCGAAAATCGGCCAGAAGCCGATCGGTTCCGTGATCAACATCGAGAAGGTCATCCGCGACGCCGTCCGTGGCATCGGCTACATCAACGGTGACGACGTTTTCCACGCCGACCAGCTTTTCATCAACAACTACCTGACCACCCAGTCCCCGGACATCGCCCAAGGGGTTGACGCCAAGAAGGCGGCAGGCAAGAAGCACGCCGAGCAAGGTGCCGGCGACCAGGGCATCATGTTTGGCTACGCATGCGATGAGACTCCCGAACTCATGCCCGCGCCGATCATGTTCGCCCACCGCTTGGGCCGTGAACTCACCCGCATCCGCAAGGCCGGCAAGCTCGCCAAGTGGCTGCGCCCGGACGCAAAATCGCAGGTGGCCGTCGAGTATGTGGACGACAAACCGGTCCGCATCGTCAACGTGGTCATCTCCACCCAGCACGCCGCCGATGTCGATCACGCCACCATTGAGAAATTCTGCATCGATCAGGTCATCAAAAAGGTCCTGCCAAAAAACATGCTCACCGCGGACACCGAGTATCTCATCAACCCGACCGGCAAATTCGTCGTCGGCGGTCCCCAGGGGGACTCCGGCCTAACAGGCCGCAAGATCATCGTCGATACCTACGGCGGCACCGGCCGTCACGGCGGTGGTGCTTTCTCCGGCAAGGACCCGTCGAAGGTGGACCGCTCCGCCGCTTACATGGGCCGCTGGGTTGCGAAGAACGTGGTAGCCGCCGGACTCGCCAAGCGTTGCGAAGTTCAGTTCGCCTATGCCATCGGCCACCCGCTGCCTGTTAGCGTCCACGTCGATACCTTCGGCACCGGCACTCATCCTGACGACACGATCCTCGCCGCGATCCTGAAGGTATTCTCCTTCAAGCCGGCAGACATCGTCAAACAACTCAATCTCCTCCGCCCGATCTACTCGAAGTCCACCAACTACGGTCACTTCGGAAAAGACGATGCGGACCTCACCTGGGAGGCCACCGACAAGGCCGAAGCTCTCAAGAAAGCCATCAAGTAAACTAACAAAAATTATGCAGATTCTCGCAGAACCACCCGCCAAGGCAACCGCCGATTACAAGGTCGCCGATATCTCGCTCGCCGAATTCGGCCGCAAGGAAATTGAAATCGCCGAGCACGAAATGCCCGGCTTGATGGCCACCCGCGCAAAATACGGCCCGGACAAGCCGCTCCAGGGAGTGCGCATCATGGGATCGCTGCACATGACCATCCAGACCGCCGTCCTTATCGAGACGCTCGTCGATCTCGGTGCCGAAGTGCGCTGGGTTTCATGCAATATCTTCTCCACCCAGGACCACGCCGCTGCCGCTATCGCTGCCGCGGGAGTTCCTGTTTTCGCCTGGAAGGGCGAAACTCTTGAGGAATATTGGTGGTGCACCTGGAAGGCCCTCGTCAATCCATCGGGCCTCGGACCCGAACTCATCGTCGATGACGGTGGCGACGCGACCCTCCTCATCCACAAGGGCTACGAACTCGAAAACGGTTCCGACTGGGTCAATACCCCGTCCGGCAACCACGAGGAGCAGGTCATCAAGGACCTCCTCAAGGACGTTCATGCCAAACAACCCGGCATCTTCGCGAAGATCGTGAAGGACTGGAAGGGCGTTTCCGAGGAAACCACCACCGGTGTCCATCGCCTCTATCAAATGGCCAAGGCCGGCACGTTGTTGGTTCCTGCGATTAATGTGAACGACTCCGTCACCAAGTCGAAGTTCGACAACCTCTACGGTTGCCGCGAGTCCCTCGTGGACGGCATCAAACGCGCCACCGACGTGATGATCTCCGGCAAGGTCGGCGTCGTCTGCGGCTACGGCGACGTCGGCAAAGGCTGCGCCCAAGCCCTCCGCGGCCAAGGTGCGCAAGTCGTCGTCACCGAAGTTGATCCGATCTGCGCGCTGCAAGCTGCGATGGAAGGTTTCCGCGTCCTCACACTTGAAGATACCCTCGGCTGGGGCGACATCTACGTCACCACCACCGGCAACTTCGACATCATCCGCCTCGAGCACATGGAGAAGATGAAGGATCAGGCCATCGTTTGTAACATCGGCCACTTCGACAACGAGATCCAGATCGACAAGCTCAACAACGCTCCCGGCGTGAAGCGCACCAACATCAAGCCACAGGTGGACAAATACACCTTCCCGACCGGCAACAGCATTTACATGCTCGCTGAAGGCCGCCTGGTGAACCTCGGTTGTGCCACCGGCCACCCGAGCTTCGTAATGTCCAACAGCTTCACCAACCAGACGCTCGCGCAAATCGACCTCTGGAAAAACCGGGACACTAACAAGCCCGGCCAGGTCACCGTGCTTCCGAAGCACCTCGACGAGGAAGTCGCCCGTCTCCACCTCGCCAAAGTCGGAGCCAAGCTCACGACCCTGACCCAGGAACAGGCGGACTACATCAACGTCCCGGTCGAAGGTCCGTTCAAAGGCGAGCAATACCGCTATTGATCCGAACACCGGATCTTGAATTCATCAACGGCCAGTCGTGCAAACGGCTGGCCGTTTTTGTATGTGGATGACTTTATCCTTGTGTCTAACCAACCCTCCGGCTAGGCACTCCCCACACCAATTTTGATTCTTATGCGTGTCCCGTGTTCCAAGCCCTGATTTGAAGTAGTCCCGCCTCTTGTGGAGGCGGCTCTCGTTCATGGCTGTTGGCGATTCTCACCGGAAGGTGACGCCTGCAGAACGCCTGCTCTCACCATCGCAGCCGGGGAAATTCACGCCCGCTGCCTGAATCAAAATTGCAATGAAACAACTCGAAGCCGAGGAGTTGCGCTCCTGCCTGCCCGGCGGCCGCACGCTCTTCACCTATGGCAAGGATTGGTATGCCGTCTCCCTTTTGAAAATGGGATTGCGCCAGGCCAGCTTGCAGGAAATCAAACAAACCCCGATGGCAAGGCTGTTGGAAAAGCCACGGCTCCGCGAGTGGTTGGGATCGCTTGGGAAAAAATCCCCGACCGCCGAGGATCTCGCGCTTTTATGGCCTGAAGAAGCGGAGACCTATCGGCTCACGCTCGGACTTTTCGACGGCTGGCTGCAAACCAGCCGCAAGGAACGCTCATGGAACATCGTGCTCCAACTCAACCTCAACGAAGGCGACGCTCGCATGATGGAACGGAAATTCCCCAACCGCGAGGATGATCCCTTCGAACTGAGCTATCATCCGATCCACGAGGGCAAGCACCGCACGCTGGCTTGGGCCCGCATCGATCTCGATTGGGAAACCGGCGAGGTGCTCATCGAGGAGATCCAGAACGACCGTCTCCGCGAAGTGCGCTACTACGTGGAGCGGATCAAACGCAATAAACTGAAAACGATCACTCTCTGCGGTCACGAGATCGACGCCGCCTTCGTCCTCCGCTACTGGGATGAGCGCCTGCGCCTTTCCCGGCAATGGTGGGACGAGGCCATGCTCAGCGCCGCCGTGCACTTCATCGTCGGCGAACTCGGACTCAGGACGATTTACTATCACAGTCCGGTTAGTGGAGCCCGCTTGAAAGGGGAGGGAGCGCAGAAGGCTCCCACCTCGCTTTACACAGATTTGCCAAGACGGTTCTGTTTCGAGCAAACCACCTCGATTCCCAGCTTCCTCAAGCCCCGCAGGAAACACCTGCCCGGTCTTTGGATGCACCGGTTGTGCCTGTGAAATATCCCGATAGACGTCGATCCAACATAACGCCGTCTATCGGACCATCATGGCTTCAGCAATCGCCGCGGGCCCAGCAGATGCGCTCCCTGCGGATCTATCAGGAAATAGCCCGATAGCGCCCGCCGGCCTAGCAGCATCGGGCAAAGCATCTCCGAGCGGTTCGCCAGACTCACCAGGATCCGCCACCGGAATCCGCCGACCAGCATGGCCGTGGTCTCGATGAAAATCCGTTTCTTCGCCTTGCCCGAAGAACTCTTCACCAAGGCGAGCCGGGCCACCGGCGCATCGCACGCAACCACCTCTCCGTAGTGGTTGGTCGTAGTGAAGCGCACGGTCTTTTCATCGGCCGAAAGCTCCACGTTTTCCGCATGGATGCAGGAGCTCCGCGCGCCGCTATCCGTTTTCGCGTTCAGAGGGGAAATCCCCAATTCCGGCAGCGCGATCCACTCCCGCCGCCCGATCACCAACCGCGGCACTCCCGGTCCGCGCTGCGGCAAGCCGAGCGACGCGGCGAGTTCCTGAGAGGTGGACTCGACCGGTTCGGGGATGGCTTGGTAGATGGGTTTCACGGGTTGAGGAGGGATGCGGCCATCGCCCGCGCTTGCTCGCCGCCGCCGCCTAACATGCGGACGAGTTCCTGGATCCGGGTCTCGCCGCTCACCGGATAGAGCCGCGAGCGCGTCCGCCCGGCGGTGACTTCCTTTTCGACCACGAAATGGTGCGTGGCGATCGCCGCGACCTGCGGGAAATGGGTGATCGCCACCACCTGGTGGCGGGTGCCTAGCGCCGCCATCTTGCGGCCCACCGCCTTCGCGACCTCGCCGCCAACGTTTGCGTCGATCTCGTCGAAGACCATCAACGGCGTCGCGTCCTGATCCGCCAGCGCGGACTTCACGGCGAGCATCACGCGGCTGATTTCGCCGGATGACGCGATCTGGCGCAGCGGCAAAAGCGGTTCGCCCGGGTTCGGGCCGAATTGGAATTCCACCGACTCGAAACCTTGCGGCCCGGGTTCCGTTAGCGTCTTGAGCGGCGCTTCAAACGATGATTGCTTGAACCCGAGATCCTTCAACTGTCCGGAAATTTCCTTCGCCAGCTTCGGCGCGGCCTTGCGGCGGAGCGTCGCCAGGGATTTTCCGCCAGCGTCTAACTTGGCCCGGCAAGCGGCCAGTTCGCGCTCCAGCGTTTCGAGTTTTTCGCCCCGGTTTTCAATCGTGTCCAAGCGGGCGGCCGCGGCGTCGCGGCGGGCGAGCACGTCGGTTAGGGAGGGGCCGTATTTCCGTTTCAGTGACTCCAGCAGGTTGACACGTTCTTCGAGCGTGGCCGCTTCGGCCGGGTTGATGTCGAGCTCGTCGGCGTAGTCGGCTAGATTTCCCTCCAGATCCTGGAGCTCCAGGCAGGCGGTTTCGAGCGACGCCGTGCGTTCGCGGATCGACGGATCTAACTTTTCCAAATCCCGCACCAGCCGCTGGACTTCGGTTAGCCGTTCCAGAATCCCATCATCGCCATTGAGCGCGGCGGTCGCGGCGGCGGCGGCTTCGACCAGGCGGCTTGCGTTGGATGCCCGCCGCCAGCGGTCTTCCAGATCCTGCTCGTCCTCCGGTTTCAGATTCGCCCCGTCGATTTCCTGAAGCTGATAGCGTAGCAAATCCAGTTCCTGCTCGCTGGCGTTTTCCGCGTGGCGGATCTCTTCCAACTCCGCCGCCTTTTCCCGCCAGGAACGGTAACAATCGCGATAGCTGGAAACCGACGACTCCGCCCCGGCGTAGGCATCGAGCATCGAAAGCTGCCGCTCCGTGGAAAGCAGCGACTGGTGATCGTGCGGGCCGTGCAAGTCCACCAGATTCTCCCCGAGCCGCTTCAGCAGCGCCAGCGTGACAGGGGAGTCGTTGATGAACTGCCGGTTCGCCGTCTGCCCGATCACCCGGCGGATGATAAGCTGCGTGTCGTCGCAAGGATCCAGCCCGCCGTCCTCCAGCACCGCGTTCACCTCCGCCGCGTCTTTCAGCTCGAACACCGCCTCCACCGAGCAAGTCTCCTCGCCCGTCCGGATCAAAGACTTCTCCGCCCGCTCTCCCAGCACCAGCTTGAGCGCTCCGACGATCACCGATTTCCCAGCTCCGGTTTCCCCGGTGACGCTGATCAACCCGGCTCCGAGTTCCCAAACGAGTTCATCGACCAATGCCAGATTGCGGATTTTTAAAAGTGTGAGCATTCGTTGTCTGCCGCCGATTATGCAAGCCCCTCCGCCGCTGGCAATCGCCGGGTTTGGTTCTCAAGCAATCGTCTTCGATCCGGTGTCACGAACCGCTAAATTGCCTCTAGCCAATCAGCCATAAACGGCTATAAACGGCCAGAAAATCAGCCAAACACCTCCCATTGAAGCCACCTGAAATCACCATCACCCCGGAAATCCTCCGGCTCATCGCCTGTCTCGATGAGTTCAAAGGTCGATGGAAGGCGATGCGAACGCTCTCTCCGGAGAAACTCACCCACCTCCGCAAGGTGGCGACCATCGAGAGTGTCGGCTCCTCCACCCGCATCGAGGGCTCGAAACTCACCGATCGCCAGGTCGAGGATTTGCTGGGGCGGCTCGACATCACCGATTTCAAAAGCAGGGACGAGCAGGAAGTCGCCGGCTATGCCTACGTGATGGACCAGGTCTTCGATGCCTTTGACCAGATCCCCATCACCGAGAACATGATCGGCCAGTTGCACCGCGATCTTCTCCGCTACAGCACCAAGGACGAGCGCCATCGCGGTCGCTACAAGACCCTGCCCAACCACGTCGCCGCCTTCGATGCCGACGGCAACGAGCTTGGCATCGTCTTCCAAACCACCTCGCCGTTCGACACCCCGCGCGCGATGGAGGAACTCGTCGCCTGGTTCACCAAGGCCGAGAGGGAAGAGAGCCTCCATCCGCTTCTCCTGATCGGCATCTTCATCGTCGTCTTTCTCGCCATCCATCCGTTTCAGGACGGAAATGGCAGGCTCTCGCGCGTCCTCACCACCCTCATGCTGCTCCGGGCCGGTTACGCCCATGTGCCGTACAGCTCGTTGGAAAGCATCATTGAAAACAGCAAGGAAGGCTACTACCGTGCCCTCCGCCGCACCCAGACCACCCTTGATAGTCCCGCGCCCGACTGGGAGGCCTGGCTCATCTTTTTCATCCGCTCTCTCGTGAAACAAAAGGACGTCCTGGCCGCCCGGATCGACCTCGAGGAATCCCGGTCCACCGACCTAACCCCGTTCGCCCGCCAGATTGCCGCGCTCCTGGCCGATCATGAAACCCTCACCCTCGGCCGGATCCTCGCGCTCGTCGGCGGCAAGCCCAGCACCGTCAAACTCCGCCTCCGCGAACTCATCGAAAAAGGCTACCTCGAACCCCGTGGCCAAAGCCGCGGCGCTCACTACATCAGGAAACGGCTGCCGGACTAGCCTTTCCAAACGGACCGCGAAATTCATTTCGCCCGGTTCATCAACCCCATCGACGTCTCCACACTGCGGCTGACTGACTGCGACCCGGTCGCTGTAGAAAATGAGATAACTTCTAACAATATTCCCTTTTTTTGCTCCTTCTACGAGGAATCTTCTTACCCTATATTTCTTTTTCAGTGCGTTGATCCTCGGTTCCGTCGGCGCGGAGGCATCCTTAGCGCCGCTCATTTTGGATAGACTCTAATTGTCGCCCCAACTTTTAGATTCTGACGAGTAATATAGTCGTTTACGCGCTCAAAGAGCAAATTGACTCGACCGATCGTCTCCTGACTGTCTCCCAGTGCTTCCCGCTCTCTTACTTTCCAGGTCCTGACAATTGAGCCGTTTGGGAACTGCTGCCAAGTGAGATCAATATGACTCTCCACTCCGTCAGTCTTTAGTAGATTCCAAAAATGCTTTTCGATGTTCCGGCCTGTCCAAACCTCTCCTTCGACAATTTCAACTTCTGGAAAGAATAACTGAATGACGCGTGAAGTTGGATAACATTGCCCGAGAGCCGAGTTATTCCTTTTGAAGACCATTTGGTATGAGGTCTTCTCATCCCAAGACATTTCAAAGGCTTCGCGTAGTTGATTCAGATCGATTTCCATGTGATTCGAAGTCATCTCAAATCGCCTCCTGTTCCGGAGAACGGTGAGAAATACCCAAAAATCAGTGCGATCAACCCGAGAACAATGAGGATCAATAACTGCATCGCCACATAAGACAGAATCGAACGCGTTGCCGCACCCGGACTCTTTGAGCCATCAGGATTGCGAAAGCTTGCGGATCGACGAAACCGAATCAGGCCAAAAGTCAGCATCACCACAATCGACATTGGAATCCACAGCCAGCCCATCAGTCGATTACCGCGTTCTTCCAAGGATCCTGCGACCAAAATAATGCCAACCAAAATAAATGGAAACAGCCCGAGCAAGACGCAACCCAGGAAATTGGACTGATTTGGCTTGTCGGGGTGCATTAAATTATTCTATCGAATGTTAGATTTGCGGTCGCCGGCGCGGTTGAAGGGATGTTGGAAGGGAATTGAGGCGCTTATGGCCGGTTGGTGCGCGACGACTTGTTGAACCGATAGGTTCGGGGCTATCGCCCAAACCTATCTTTGGGGTTAGCCGTATTCATCATAGTTTTTCGTAGGTGACATCGACGTGGTAACCTCCAGCCTCGCACCCTAGGACAGCAACAAAGTAGGCATCGATCCACTCGGCAAGGGATGTCACATCCCACTCGGTCACTTCGAGAGTCGCAAACTTCTGCGCTTCCCACGCGGTAATGCTGAGTCCTGAAACTTCGGGCAACGTCTTCAATCTTAGTTCGGGATCGTCAGAGTGAGGATATCCGGCGTTGATCGTTAGATCGACAACCTGTAACCACTTTTCCTGATCGCCCTCCGCTTCAAATGTCACGCAGGAGTCGGGTGCCCCGTCGATGGCTTCTCGTAAAGCGGGCCGAATCTCGGCAATCTGGTCGGCATTCATGGGCATTTTTCTGTGGCTATCCGGTGATCTACATTTCTCGCTAACAGTGTAGTTCGTTCAGCCCATTACAGGCGGGTGATGCGGGGATTGGCGAGGGAAATGTGTTTGGGTTTCCCGCAAGGGGTTTGCGGGCAAAGGAATGAGGATTTGGTAACCGATGCTGGATTTCCTCGATGGTCATGTCCGCGGCGCTTCCATTTCGAGTCGCCATGCCCATGGGAGGACCATGATGGGCGGGTTCCCCGGATCACTGGCAGCTCATGGGCAAGGCGATTCGGAGATCGCCTCTCCTTGTTTTTCCGCGCCCGACTTGTGCGCAACGGGCCGGACAGGGCGCAGCGGGGGTTGCGGGTGGCTGAGGCGGTGTGTAGGCTGGTCGGCGTGGCGGATTTTTCTCTTACATTTCTCGGGACGGGGACCTCGGTGGGGGTGCCGGTGATTGGTTGTGATTGCGGGGTTTGCACCTCGGAGGATGCGCGGAACAAGCGGTTCCGGTCGTCGGTGGTGGTTAGGGCGGGGGGGACGACGTTGCTGGTGGACTCGGGGCCGGATTTGCGGATGCAGGCGCTGCGGGAGGGGCTGCGGGAGATCGATGCGGTGATTTATACACACGCGCACTTGGATCACGTGGCGGGATTCGACGAGCTGCGGGCGTTCTGTTGGAAGAAAAAGGATTCGCTGCCGCTGCATGCGACGGATGGGTGCATGGCGATGCTGAAACAGATGTATGGGTGGGCGTTTTCGCCGGAGAAGGTGGTGGAGGGATACATCCGGCCGGACCCGCGGTTGATCGACGGGCCGTTTTTTTACGGGGACCTGAAGGTGACGCCGCTGCCGGTGGAGCACGCGGCGGTGGAGACGGTGGGGTTCCGCTTTGATTTTCCGGGGGCACGGACGCTGGCGTATATTTCGGATGTGAAACGGATCCCGGCGCAGACGATGGAGTTGATCGCAGGGGTGGATGTGTTGGTGATCGACGCGCTGCGGACGGCGACGCACCCGACGCATTTCACGCTGGAGGAGTCGCTGGCGGCGATCGCGGAGGCGGGCGCGCGGGAGGCGTGGCTGACGCATCTGACGCACGAGTTCGACTACGAGACGCTGGACGGGCAGTTGCCGGCGGGGGTGCGGGTGGCGCGGGATGGGTTGCGGGTGGAGCTGTGAGGGGGCGGGCGGAATGAATTCCGCGCTCCAGTTAGGAATTCGCGCGAAATAAATTTCGCGCTCCAACTACTTCACGACTCTGCCGCCTAAGGAGAGGATGCGGGCGTTGCCTTTGGCGGCTTCGGCCTCGGGGATGTTGCCGTCGCGGACATACATCTGGGAGAGACTGGTCCAGGCTAACAAATCGTTGGGCTGGAGGGTGACGGACTGGAGGCCGCAGCCGATGGCCTCCTTGACGTGGCCGGTCTTGAGGAGGGCCATGCCAAGGGCGTGCCAGCCATCGAAAAACGCGGGGTCGAGCGCGACGCAACGCCGATAGAGGACGATGGCTTCATCGAACTCGCCGACGGCGAGATGGCCGTTGGCGTCGTCGAAGAGGGCTTGGAGGTCGTCGGGCATGAGTTGCAAACACGGCGACCGGTCGTCGCCACGACTTAGCGTTTGTAGAGCTGCTCGACCTTGGCGGCGTCGGTGCGGGCGGCCATCCAAGCGGTGAAGGCGATGGTCTCGTTCTTTTTGATGCGGTCGGCGATCTCGGCGTCGATGCGGGCCTCGGCGTCGGCGGCTTTCACGACCTCGCGCTTGGCGACGTAGAGGATGAAGGCGCGATCGGACTCGGTGATGACTTCGGCAATGGCACCAGGATCGACGTTGCGGGCGGCTTCGAAGAGGTTCGAGGGCTCGCTGGCTCCATCGGGACGATAGGTGCTGAGAATGGCGGTGAAGGCTTTGGTCTCCGGGATCCCGGCTTCCTTGGCGGCTTCGGCGAAGGTTTTTCCGGCGCTGAGCAAGGTCCGGATTTTGGTGACGGCCTCGTCGGCCGCGGTTTTCATCGCTTCGGCGGCTTTCTCGGCGATGAACTGGGCGCGGGCGTCGTTGCGGGCTTCCTCGTAGGTTTTCGAGCGGGATTTCTCCTCACCGTCGATGCGGGCGACGAGCCATTGGTTTTCGCCGATGGCGATGGCTTCGGAGATTTTGGAGAATGGATCGGAGGTTTCCTGGATTTGGAATAGCAGATCGATGGCCTTGCCGCCGCGGCTGGAGGAGCGGAGATTGACATCGAGATCCTTCGGGGCTGCGGAGCGAGCGAAGAACTCGGTGGTTTTCACTTCCCAGTTGTTAGCCTTGGCGAGGTCCTCGAAGCCTTTGCCTTTCCGGTCCTCAAGCTGGAAGAGGAAGTCGTCCACGAGCGAGTCGAGTTCGAGTTGTTTAGTGCGGCGCGATTCGGCGAGTTCGGTGGCGCGTTTGGCTCTGGCTTCTTCCTTTTTCTTGGCGGCGGCGGCCTTCACCTCAGGGCTGGCGGCAGCGTCGGCGAGGGACTCGGGTGGCTCGGGAGCTTCCTCAGCCTCGGCGGGGAGGTTCGGGGTAGCGATGATGTAAGTGAACTTGCGGCGGGGCTCGGTGGTGAAGGAATCCGAGATGTTCTCCCAGTATTTTTTGATCTCTTCTTCGGTGGGTTGGATTTTCTCCTCGAATGGGGTCAGCTCCAATTTGGCGAGTTCGCCGGAGATCTGTTGGTTTTCCAGGGCGAGATCTTTGGCGACGGTGTCGCGGTCCACGCTCAGGCCGGATCCGATGATGGCGTTGATTTTCCGAGCGGCAAGGACGTCGGACGCGAGTTCGCGGAGGTCCTTCTCGGTCATGCCGAGGCGGCCCATGCCCTTTTCAACGAACCTGCGGTAGGTGTCCGGGTTGAATTTCCCATCCGGACCGGCGAATAGCCGCAAGGTGCGGAGGTAATCGGAGATTTCCTCGTCGCCCGGAAAAACTCCGAACTCCTCCTTGGCTTGGCGCAGGATCATGCGGCCGATGAAAAACTTCTCCGCGGCATCGTCCTGGCTGGTGGACTCGGAGGACAGGCTCATGACGAACTGGACGAGGTCGAAATCGCCGCTGCCGGCGAGGCCGTAAGCCAGCTCGAGCGAGGACTTGCCGAGATTGGTGTACTCCTTGTCGTCGTAAGTGCGACCCGCGATTTTGAGCATGGGTTGGCCGCTGTTCATGTTACGGACCGAACCTGTATCCATGAAAAAGAAGCTGATGAACAGGATCACGAAGACCACGATGATCAGGCCGGTGTATTTGCGAAGGTTTTCAATCATGAAATGTCAGGGCTGCCGTTGCTGGAAGAGCGGGGAGTAAAGAGGGTGATTCGCGCGGCTTCAATGGTAATTCGCGGCGGGAGTGGGGAGTCTCTCCATCAAGTCCACTGCCTCAAGGCGAATTTTCGGCGGATTTGCGCAGAGTTCCCAGAATGCCTTGCCAGATCTTCGCCGGATTGGGCGGCAGGTACCCCGGATCGTAGCGCATTCCGAGAGTGGCCAAAGTCGTGTCGTGTGCTTTTCCGGGGGCAAAGTTCCAGACGATCAGTGCCTCGCCCTCGCCGCGCACAGTGATGGAATTTCCCTCACTGGCGACGTCTGACTCGAACGGTAGCACCCAGACCTGAGCCGCCAGGTGCCCGGGCCCGGCGGGCAAAATCAACTGCCGCCGGTCTTCGATTCGCGCTTCGGCAGCGGGCGGACCACCCAGCGTCACACGGAAGGAAAGAGCTCCGGGCTGATCCGCGAGCAGGTGGATGAAAATCGCGTCATCTTCGCCAGTGGCGACTGCTGTGCGCGTGATCGTCGTTTGTCCGATCCGATGGACACTCCGGACTCGACCATCCTTGGGATGGATGGATCGCGAGTGGTCGGCCGCACGTTCGTCCTTGTCCAGCCATTCGATTTTCAACTCCACCTCGTCGGGGCGGGGGAGGATCGTGAAAAACTCGGCCACCTGCCGCCGGATTTGATCCTCCGCGAACACTCGGCGGAGAGGGGATGGCAGCACGAATCCGCGCAACCGGGTCTCCGCCGGGGAATCGAGCACGAATGCGGTCTGCCGCGGGTTGGCCACGATCAGCGCGTCGTTCCAAGTGGCCGGCTGGGTGGCGATTTTCAACCACGCCGCCTCTTCCGCGAAGGCGCAACCCAAGCAGGCGGCGAGCGCGAGGCAGGTTTTCATGGGGATTTCCAGCATGCTGTGGGTGAGTGGCGGGTCAGGGATTGCCGAGAATCTAGCTTGCCGCATGGCACAATTGCGGGTTCCTTGGCGGACTTTATGAACTTTCGTTGGTTGAATGCAATTCTTTGGGGGAATTCGGTGGCTTTGTCGTGGATGTGGGGACTGGGATTGTTTTTCAGCGTCCAGATGACCTTCATGTTCGGGCTCCAGGGGCTGCTGATGTTCGCGATCCCCAACGCGCTCGGGCTGATGCTGTTCGGTCTCCTCACCCAGAACGTCGCCAACAGCCACAGCGGCGGACAGGAGTCGCTGGCGACCTTTTTCGACAAGTTTTCCAAACCCTTCCGGCTGATCCTTTATCTCTATCAGATCGTCGCCCTCTCGCTAACGGTTTTCGCGCTGGTGAAATACCTGTTCGTCCCGCTCGAACTGACGACCGGGCCGCTGATGGCTATCTATCTCTGCCTGATCGTCTTCGTGATCCTCGCGGCGGGCTGTCTGTTGGGCGAGGAATTCGGCATCGCGAAAATCAAGCTCAGCCACGCCATGTTAGGCGGGCTGCTGGTGATTTGCGTGGGAACGATCCTGTTCAGCCTGAAACCCTTCTCCCCCGAGCCGTTCCAATGGACCTCCCCGTTCCAGGACCAGTGGCGGGGTGCCAGATTCTTCGGCTACGCGATCCCGCTGGTGATCGGTCTGCTAGTTGGTCCTTGGCTGGACTTGCAGCACTGGCAGCGCGCGATCCAGATCCACCGTGAAAAAACCTCGATCCGCGCCAGCTACTTCTTCGGCGGATCATTCTTCTTCCTCATGCTGCTGTTCCACGGCTGCCTGGCGATGTGGGTCATGAAAGTGGATGCCAGCAATTTCGCCGCCACGGTGGGTCTCGATAATTTCAATTACGCCCACGACCTGATCACACGCTATTTCCAGCGCAACCCCGGGACCGAAGGTATCATGCGGATGGCCTATTTCGGCTTCCTCGGAATCTGTGCCGTGACCACCTTGGACAGCGGCTACATCGCCCTCAAATGGTTCCTCGAGAAAAACGTCGAGAAGAGCGAGAACATGCTCATTTCGCTCATTCCGAAGCAGATTCTCGGCTCGCCCGTCCCCACCTTCCTGATCGTTGGATTCATCACGCTGATAGGTATTCTGGCCAAGCTGCAGCTTGAATACTTCATGGTGTTTTACGCCTCGTTCTTCGTCGGCTACGCCGCCCTTGCGATCGCCCGCTGCTATGTGCCCAATTCGCAACAGCCGCTTCCGCAGATCCGCATGTTCATGATGTCCAGCGTTTCGCTGGTCGTCTTCGCCTTCGGTTACATGACCAGCCAGACGCCGCTGATGATCCTCGGCGCGATCCTGCCACTGGTCTATGTCGCATGGCTCGTCTTCAACGCGGACTTGTTGCGTGTCGTCACCGAGAAAGCCGGCGAAGTCATCGAAGCCGCCTCCGAGATTCCCGCCATCAAGGCCATCACCAAGACCGCCGTCGTTGTCACCAGCTCCGACGTTGTCGCCCCTGAGGACCATCATGCGTTAGGCGGGCATTTCGAAGGAAAATGGTTTGTTTACTCCATGATTGCCACCTACGCCGACACCAATTCAGTCGGCAATGTTTACTTCGGTATGTATGGCATGTATGTCGGAAAGACCCGCGAGCTGTTCTTCAACACGGCCATGCCGGACTTCGATTTGAAGACCACCAAGTTCTACATCCTCACCCGCTCGTTCGAGCACAAGTTCGTCCGCGAGGCCCGTGAGTTCGACACCATCACCGTCAAAATCAAGGTCGCCGATTTCAACCGCAAGTTCTGCACCCTCGAGCACCAGATCTTCGGTTCCGACAACGAGTTGCTAGGCAAAGGCAAGCAAAGCCTGCTCTTCGTTGCCTCCAAGGACTACGCCCTGCTGGACATTCCCTCGGAGGTTTACACCGCCTTTATGAAATACACCTGAAGCTGTGCTTGGGGAGGGGGGACTCTGTCTCTGGTGCGCCATGGGCCTGGGATGTCTGGCGGGCATAATAAATGAGCAATCCCGGGTGCACCGCCAAAAAGGCGTAAACGTCCCAAAATCCACCCCCTACCAAGCTGCAGGTGAACGTGCATCCTCGCCCGGATTTCTAAACCTTGCTCCGCTCCGTCTCCGCCTCGTCATCCAGTTCAGTGAAGGCTTCTCGCTCCTGCTCGAAGGGCAGTCCGCGATCTCGCTCGCCTGCCGCCCAAAGCCACCTCGGAGCGGTCCGCCGCGCTGCCCCCGCCCGCATCGCCGCCGAGTGCAGGACTGCAGCTGAAAGCCTGGCTTCCGTCCGACCACGGCGAAGTTGTTGGGATGAATATAGGAGACTTACTTGCGATCGACTTCGGTGAAGGTTTGGCTGTCCTCGCTGATGGGAGCCACCACGGCCAAAAATAATTGTTGCGTATCGGGACACAAGCAGGCACTTTTTCGGCGAAACCTCATAAAACAAGGTAATTAACTAAGGATTATGCTTCCTAAGCACGCACCATTCACTTCCGACCAGCGCCAGGCGTTGGATTCGCTCCTCGCCGGCCTTGATCCCGTCCAGCGTGGCTGGCTGAGCGGCTTTCTCGCTGCAACGGGGGCTCCCGCCGCTGCCGCCACTCCCGCTCCTGCGGCGGCTGGAAAACTGACCGTTCTCTACGGAACCGAGTCGGGGAATTCCGAAACGCTGGCGGACCGCACGGTGAAAGCGGCGAAAAAGCGTGGCTTCCAAGCAGCCATGAAAAACATGTCCGAAATTTCCCCGGCGGATCTGGCGAAGGCCACCAATCTGCTCGTGATCGTCTCGACCTGGGGCGATGGCGAGCCACCGGAAACCGCCGTTTCGTTTTACAAGGAGTTCATGGCCTCGGAAATTTCCCTGTCAGGTGTCCGCTATTCGGTCTGCGCGCTGGGGGACACGGCTTACGAGAAATTCTGCCAGATCGGCAAGGATTTCGACGCACGGTTGGAGACGCTCGGCGCTTCCCGCACCTCCGCCCGCCAGGATTGCGATGTCGACTACGAGGAAGCCTACGCCTCGTGGCTTGAAACCGCTCTGTCTGCCCTTGCGCCGGCATCGGCTCCTGCGGTCGCGTTCGTCGCTCCAGCCGCGGTGCCATCCACCGAGTACGGAAAGAAGAATCCGTTTCCCGCAGAAACAATCGATACCGTGATTCTCAATGGCGAAGGGTCTGCCAAGGAAACCCTGCACTTGGAATTCTCGCTGGCGGGATCCGGGCTCTCCTATCAGCCCGGCGACGCGCTGGCCGTGCTTCCGGTCAACGCGCCGGATGTCGTGAAGGCGATCATCCAGGCGGCCAAACTCACCGGCAATGAGGAAGTCGAAGTGAAAAATGTCGGTCGCAAGTTGTTGGCCGACGCCCTGCGCGAGGACTACGACATCACCGCACTTTCCCGTGCGGTTCTCACCAAACTCGCCGAGGCTCTCAACTCCGCCGTCCTGCGCGGGTTGCTGGCTGAGGATGCGAAGGAGCAACTCAAGGAATACAGCGCCGGCCGTGAGATCATCGACGCGATTCTCGACTACGCTCCTAACGGACTGTCCGCCGAGGCCCTGACCAGCATTTTCCGCAAACTGCCGCCGCGGCTTTATTCGATCGCTTCCAGTCCGCTGGCCCACACCGACGAAGTCCATCTAACGGTGGCTGCCGTCCGTTATGAAACCCACAACCGCCAGCGCAAGGGCGTTTGCTCGACCTATCTCGCTGACCTCGTGAAATCGGGCGATCCCGTGCAGGTCTTCGTCCAACCGAACAAGAATTTCCGCCTTCCCGCCGACAATGCCACACCGGTCATCATGGTGGGTCCCGGCACCGGCGTCGCGCCGTTCCGCGCGTTCGTCGAGCACCGCGCGGCTCTCGGAGGCAGCGGGAAAAACTGGTTGTTCTTCGGCGACCAGCACTACACCTATGACTTCCTCTATCAGCTCGAGTGGCAGGATTTCCTCAAGGACGGCGCGCTCACCCGCCTTGACGTGGCATTCTCCCGCGACCAGCCGGAGAAAGTCTATGTCCAGGACAGGATGATTGCCCAGGCGAAGGAGCTCTATCAGTGGCTTGAGGAAGGCGCCCATTTCTACGTTTGTGGCGATGCGAACCGCATGGCGCACGACGTCCACGAAGCCCTCATCTCCGTCGTGGAGAACCAGGCGGCCATCTCCCGCGAAGCCGCAGAGGCCTATGTCGAGGACCTCAAGAAAGCCAAACGCTATCAACGCGACGTTTACTAACTCCTTAAATTTCCACCACCATGAGTGACAAGAAACTCTCCGCCAACGAATACATCAAGACGCGCAGCAATTACCTGCGCGGCACCATCGCCGAAGGACTTGCCGATCTTTCCACCGGATCGATGGTTGAGGACGATCAACAGCTCCTCAAGTTCCACGGCACCTATCAGCAGGACGACCGCGACATCCGCGCTAACCGCCGCAAGCACAAGCTGGAGAAGGCGTATTCCTTCATGATCCGCATCCGGGTTCCGGGTGGGGTCGCCACGCCGCACCAATGGTTGGAAACGGACCGTCTCGCCACCCAGTTCGCGAATGGCACCATCAAACTAACCACCCGTCAGGCGTTCCAGTTCCACGGCATCATCAAGTCCAATCTCAAGCGGACGATCAAGGAGATCAACCAGTGCGCCATGGACACCATCGCCGCCTGCGGTGACGTGAACCGGAATGTGATGTGCAACCCGAATCCATATCTATCCGAAATTCATGCGCAGGCCCTGAAGGCGGCGCAGGATATTTCCGCCCATCTCACTCCGCAGACCCGCGCCTATCATGAGATCTGGCTGGATGGCGAGAAAATCGAATCGAGCGAAGAGGAAATCGAGCCGATCTACGGCAGGACCTATCTGCCGCGGAAGTTCAAGATCACCATCGCCGTGCCACCGTCGAACGACGTCGATATCTATGCGAACTGCCTTTCCTTCATTGCCATTGTCGAGGGTGGCAAACTCATCGGCTACAACGTCGCCGTCGGCGGCGGAATGGGCTCGACCCACGGCAACGAAGCGACCTATCCGCGGATCGCCGACGTGATCGGCTTCTGCACGCCGGAGCAGGTCGTGGATGTCGCGGAAAAGGTCGTGCTGGTGCAGCGCGATTTTGGCGACCGGACTGATAGAAAGCATTCGCGTTTCAAATACACCGTGGACGACCATGGCCCGGATTGGATCCTTGCCAAGTTGAACGAGTATCTCGGCTATCAGCTCGGCCCCGTGCGCGACTTCAAGTTCGAGGACAACGGTGACCGCTACGGTTGGACCGAGGATGCCAACGGCAACTCGCACCTCACGCTCTTCATCGCTGGTGGTCGCGTGCTCGACACGCCGTCCTATCCGATGCGCACCGGCCTCCGCGAGATCGCGAAGATCCACGACGGCGACTTCCGCCTCACCGCGAACCAGAACCTGATCATCGCCAATGTTTCCCAGGCCAAGCGCTTGGAAATCGAGGCGCTGTTGGAAAAATACGGGATCCAGGACAGCCACCTGAAAAGCGCGCTGCGTCTCAACTCGCTGGCCTGCGTCGCCCTGCCGACCTGCGCCCTTGCCCTTGCCGAAGCCGAGCGGTTCCTCCCGGACCTGCTCACCGGCCTCGAAGAATCGCTGGAGGAAAACGGCCTGCGCCACGACGCCATCACCATCCGCATGACCGGCTGCCCTAACGGTTGCGCCCGTCCGTTCATCTCCGAAATCGGCTTCGTCGGCCGGGGACCGGACCGATACAACGTCTATCTTGGCGGTGGGTTCGCCGGCCAACGTCTATCGAAACTCTATCGGGAAGACGTCGCCGCCGATGGTATCAAGCCGTTGCTCGCCCCCATCTTCCGCCACTATGCCAAGGCGCGGAATGACGGCGAGCGCTTCGGCGATTTCTGTATT
Source organism: Akkermansiaceae bacterium (assembly GCA_041739215.1). Classification (GTDB taxonomy): domain Bacteria; phylum Verrucomicrobiota; class Verrucomicrobiia; order Verrucomicrobiales; family Akkermansiaceae; genus Luteolibacter. The sequence goes on along the minus strand of JBGSOI010000079.1, from coordinate 24,530 downwards.
CGCACTGGATATGTCGCCAAGACGATCCAAGGGCCTGATTTCCACAAGAATCTGAACCCGGAAGCGCTTGCTCCGGTCTAACAAAATTTACCCATGATCCACCATGGAAGCACTCAAATTCGAACTACCCGCAGTGATTTCCCCTGATATCGATCCGGAAGAACTGTCCGCCGCTCTCGCGCCGAAGCGCGCTGGCGAGCGGCTGCGTTTCCTATACGATCAACTGGGCGACCGCCTCGTCGCGTCCACCAGCTTCGGCCTCCAGGCGGCGGTCATGCTGCACCTGATCCACGAAAACGCGCCGAAGGTTCCCGTCGTGTTCATCGACACGGGGTTCCTGTTTCCTGAAACCTATCAATACGCCGAGCAACTCACCTCGAAGCTCGAGCTCGATCTCCGGATCTATCAGCCCACCGTCTCCGCCGCCCGCATGCAGGCGCTGTGGGGAAATCTCTGGGAAAACGGCAAGGACGGCGCGGATCGTTACGGCCTGATCACGAAAATCGAGCCGATGAACCGCGCGCTCCGCGAAACCGGAGCCGATGTCTGGCTCAGCGGCCTCCGCCGCTCGCAATCAAATACACGTGCGGACCGACCGTTTGTCGAACAGCAGAAGAAGACCGTCAAAGCCTATCCGATTCTCGATTGGGCGGACGCGCAGGTGGATCTCTATTTCCATCAGAACGGACTGCCGCGCCACCCCTTGGCCGAGAAAGGCTACGTCACCATGGGCGACTGGCACAGCACCCGTCCCGTCGGGGACGGCGACGTGGAAGCCACACGCTTCAACGGCGAGAAATTCGAGTGCGGCTTGCACCTTGACTCAGGAGCCCCGGATTTCCAGATTTGAACCGTCGTCATCGATAATTTCCCAATTCCCAACTCATCATGAACATCGCCGAAAACATGGTTGCCACTGTTGGCAATACTCCCCTGATCCGTCTCAACCACCTGACCAAAGGACTCGATGCCGAAGTCTGCGTGAAGGCCGAGTTCTTCAACCCGCTCTTCAGCGTGAAAGACCGCATCGGCAAGTCGATGATCGAGGCTGCCGAGAGGGATGGCTCGCTCAAGCCCGGTGGCCTGATCATCGAACCGACATCGGGCAACACCGGCATCGCTCTGGCCTTCATCGCCCGTTCGAAAGGCTATCGCTGCATCCTGACCATGCCCGAGAGCATGTCGATCGAGCGCCGCGTGCTACTTCGTTTGTTAGGTGCTGAAATCGTCCTCACTCCCCGCGCCCGCGGCATGAATGGCGCGATCGCGATGGCGAAGAAGCTCATCGAGGAAAACCCCGGGTCGTTCGGCCCCGGGCAGTTCGACAATCCGGCGAACCCGCAGGTTCACCGGGAAACGACAGCTGAGGAAATCTGGCGCGATACGGACGGCAAGATCGATGCGTTCGTCGCCGGTGTCGGCACGGGGGGTACGATCACCGGTGTCGGTGAGGTTTTGAAATCGCGTCTCGACGGCGTCAAAATCTTCGCCGTGGAGCCCACGGCCAGTCCGGTAATTTCCGGCGGCGCTCCCGGCCCGCACATGATTCAGGGCATCGGTGCAGGATTCATTCCGAAGAACCTGAATGTAGGCGTCATCGATGAGGTCATCCTCGTCGCTAATGAAGATGCCATCGCCACGGCCCAAGCCTTGGCCCAAGAAGAAGGCCTGCCCGCCGGGATTTCCACCGGCGCGAACGTCTGGGCCGCGCTCCAGGTCGCCAAGCGCCCGGAATTCAAGGGCAAGCGCATCGTCACAATCGGCTGTTCGTCTACCGAGCGCTACCTCTCGACCGCGCTCGCTGAAAAAGTGCGTGAAGAGGTTTCCAACCTGCCGGTTCAGGAGATTTGATCTGTCCTGAACGGCGCGGCTTCCACTGTGAGGCCTCCCCTTTGCTGTTTTGAAGCACACCAAGCTTGCAGTCCTCAACCTGGGCAGGGCAGGGTGGGGGCGTGTCAGAAACGATTGAAGGTGCCCGCCGATGGAGCGGCTTTGTATGCCCCGATTGCCGATTTGTGTTCCGTGTGCCGAGGGATCATGACGGCAACGGAATCGTTTGCCCGAGCTGCCGACGGCTGATGAGGATTCCGACCGCGGATGACTTGACTCCGCCGTTGATGGCCACGGTTCGCAAGATTTCAGCAGAACAGCCTGCTGGGGATGGCAAGCAGCGGAAAGTGAATAAGCGACGTCGGACTAAAAAAGCCGGCAGCTCGGAGAGTCATTCGTGGGAGCATTCGCGCACAAAGCACGCGGGCCCGGATGAAAAGCGCCGGATGCGGCTGATGTTGGTCGGCGGTTCGGTATTGTTCTCAATGATTGTCGCGGGTGTGGTTCTCTCCATGAATCGGGGCGGCAAGGCGGTGGTTCCAGCGGTCGTTGCCCCGGGGAACAACGGGACGCAGCCGGTGGCACCACCACCCGTGCTCGAACGCAGCGAGACATCGGTACTGGCGGAGGCCGAGCCATTGGCGAGGAAATTTTTAGAAGCGACGACGGTGGACGAACTCCTGCCGCTCGTCCGCAACCCGGCGGCGGCGGAACCCCGGATGCGGGCATTCTATCGGGAAGGGACAGTCGTGTCTCCCGGGCTGTCGCAGTTCAACTCGGGCGGTGGTCTGACTATCCGCGGGAAGCTCTTCTCACTTGCAGTCGTAACGCGGGACCACGAGGAAAAGTCGCTCGCCTTCGTGGAGAGTCCGCAGGGATTGAAGATCGACTGGGAGAGTTGGGCTGGTTGGTCTGATATTTCCTGGAAGGATTTCCTGAAATCCAAACCGGTTGACGGCCATGTCTTCCGGGTCACCTTGTCGGCGGTGGACTATTATAATTTCGGATTCACCGATGAATCAAAATGGCGTTCCTATCGAATTCTTTCGGCTGATCGTGAACACTCGATCTACGGCTATGTGGAAAAGGGTTCATTGTTAGAGAAACAGATCCACATCGACGGGGATGCGAAAAGCGCGGCGCTGATGTTATCGTTGAAATTTCCTGACGGGGCCACCTCCAGTAGACAGGTCGAGATTGAGCGCATGGTGGCCGAGGGCTGGGTGGAGGAGGGCGATTCGCCATGATCCCGACGACCTACGACAAGGCTCTTGAACTGAATCTGGATCCTCAGGTTTACGGCACTTTCGCCGAGATCGGCGCGGGACAGGAGACCGCCAATTGCTTCTTCCGGGCGTCCGGCACCGCGGGTCTCGTGGCGAAGACGATTTCCGCCTACGACATGACGATGAGTGACGCCATTTACGGTCAAGCTGATCGCTACGTCTCGGCGACCCGGCTCGGGTCGATGCTCGACCATGAGTATGCGATTCTGTTGGAGAGGCTCGGTCCCAAGCGCGGCGGGAACACCACATTCTTTTCGTTCTGCAACACCGTGCGCGCCCGCGGCTGGAATGATTCCGGCGAGTGCCACGGCTGGCTCGGCATTCGCTTCCAGATGAAGCCGGGCGATCCGCCGTCCGATATCATCCTGCACGTTAGATTGCTGGATGTCCGCACAATCGACCAGATGGAGACGCTCGGCACCATCGGCGTGAACCTGATCCACTCGGCGTTCCGCCATCGCGGACACCTGCAGCAATTCGTCGAGTCGCTGGTGGACAACCTCGTCGCCGGGCGGGTGGAGGTGGATTTGCTGAAATTCACGGGCCATGGCTACGGCTTTTTCGACAACCGGCTGTGCGCCCTGCAACTGGTGGAAAGCGGTCTTACCGACGCGACGATGTTCCTCCCTAACGGCGAAGTCGTCCAACCTGCCGAGGCGCTCTATCGGCACCCGGTGCTGTTGCTGCGCGGGAGTTTCGATCCGGTGATGAATGTCCACCTCAAGATGCTGGAGCAGGCCCGCGAGGGCTTTGTCAGCTCGTTGGGCGAGGAGGACCGGATCTCGGCGATCGAGCTCTGCGAAATTTCCATGCACAACCTGTTGCGCGGCCGCGGGGTCGATCCCGTGGATTTCCTCGACCGTGCGGACGCGCTCCAGTCGCTTGGCAAGACCGTGCTGTTATCGCGCCTCGCTGAGTTCCACCGGCTTGCGGCTTTCCTCCACCGTTATACGAGCAAGCCTGTCGGGATCATCCTCAGCATCGGCTTGCTCAACGAGCTGTTCAAACCGAAGTGGTCGGAGAATCTCGCGGGAGGTTTGTTGGAATCGTTCGGGCGCTTGTTCAAAGAGGGCGTCACGCTTCATGTTTTTCCATGGAAAAACCGCCGCAATGGCGAACTGGTCACCGCGGATACGTTCAATGCTCCGGATGACAGTGTGCATCTATACCGGCATTTTCTATCCAACGGGCGAATCCAAGGCATTCCCTGCGAGGACGATCTGATTCTATCATTCACTGGCCGGGACGTCTGTCGGATGATAAATTCAAAAGACGAACGCTGGCACCAGTTGGTCCCCGAGGTGGCTTGGACAATGGCCGAGCGTCACGCCCGGCTCCGGATGACCTGAGATCTTGAGGCGCAATCGACGTTATGCCTGCCGCGCTGATAGGACGGTGTTTTCAGCAGATCGAAATCCGAACCGCAGTACATGCAGCGGAATGACTGGGTGGCGATGACCGAGAGTGTGGCGCTTACCCCGTGGTTGAGAGGATAAAGGCGCGTCGCTTTCGAGTGGGCGAGGGCACCCGAATTAATCAATGGCGTCCCTTTGCACAACGGGCAATGCGCCGAGCGGCGTTTGAAAAAAGCGATCAGCCATGTCACGCCGCTGAACACCAGCCCTCCGACGATCATTTTCATCGCCAACAGGTCTGGCTTGATGAAAAACAGCACGAAGGCTCCGGTCGTCGTGATCAGGCCAAGGTAGTGAAGCGCCGAGAAAAAAACCGCCACGATGAATGAGCGGCGCGAAGGCAGCGAACGCGCCCGCAAAACCTTGGATCTGTCCGCTGGCAAGGATCTTGGCGTAATGAGTCTTGGCGTAATGAGGGTTCCAGAATTCATTTCGGAGAGGTTCTTCCATCCAAAGATACTTAGCAAGTCCTGAATTCTTTCAATTCAAGATTAAATTGATTTTGACCGATGACCTGGCGTTCGGGTTTCAGCGCTCTTGACCGCGGCGGGGCGGGGTTTTACCACTTGCCGATGACACCGCTTTACGAAGGAAAGGCCAAGCGCCTGTGGGCCACAGAGAATCCGGACACCCTGCGCATGGAGTTCAAAAACGACGCCACCGCCTTCAACGGCGAGAAGAAAGCCAGCTTCGAAAACAAGGGCCACCTCAACAATGAGATCAGCACCCTCATCTACGGATTTCTGGAAAAAGCCGGCGTCCCGACCCACTTCGTCCGCAAGCTCGACGACACCAACGTCGAGGTGAAAAAAGTCACCATCCTGATGGTCGAGGTGATCGTCCGCAATCTATCAGCCGGCAGCTATTGCAAGCGCACCGGCGCTCCGGAAGGTCAGGCGTTCTCGCAGCCGATCATCGAGTTTTCCTACAAGAGCGACGAACTCGGCGACCCGCTCATCAACGACGACTACATCCGTGAAATGGGCCTCGCCACTCCGGAGGACCTCGCCCACTTGCGGAAGTCCGCGCTCACGATCAACTCGATCCTCAGCGACTTCTTCGCGAAATGCGGACTCAAGCTGGTGGATTTCAAGATCGAGTTCGGACGCCTCGTTTCCGATCCGTCCGTCATCGTTCTGGCAGACGAGATCAGCCCCGACGGTTGTCGCCTGTGGGATCTCAAGACCGGCGAGAAAATGGACAAGGACCGCTTCCGCCGCGACCTCGGCGGGGTGATGGAAGCCTACGAGGAAGTGCTTGGACGGATGAAAGCGCAAGGATGACTGACGAGCCGTTGGGTTGTCTCCTGCGTTTGGTCTGGCTGCCCTATCAGCTCTGGCAGGCGATGACCGGTGAGTCGCGGGTGGGAACGTCCGGGATGGACCGGCAAGCGGGCCGGTTCTGGAAATCGTTCGCCGTGATTGCAACCATCGTCGTGGTGGTGGGGTTGATCGCTTGGATCTGGTTCTCCAAACTTAATCATTGAAATTTTATCCATTAGTGTCTAATTTTGCGCTTGTGGACAAAATAAAAGCTCTTAGTCAGAGGAATCCCGTGGTGATTGCCCGGGACATCGGGCAACAGCTCAAGCGGTTGCGCCTCGCCAAAGGCTGGACCCAGGAGGTTCTTGCTGAGAAATCCGGCGTGGCGATTTCCACCCTGAAACTGTTGGAAGCTAAGGGCAGCGGCTCGTTCCAGCGCCTGATCCGCGTCGCGGTCGCGCTGGGCGTCGATGGCGAACTCCGCGGCTTGTTTGCCAACCCGAACGCGATGTCCTCGATCGAAGCAGTAAAGCAGTCCGAGCGCCAACGCGCGCCGCGCCGCCGGAAGGAGGGGCCGGGCGATGGAACTTGAAGTGCATTGGGCCGGGGAGCGGGAGCAGCCGATCGGGCGGCTCTATCAGGACGCGCGCGGTGCGGTTTTTTTCGAATACGACGAGGCGTGGCGGTCCGGCCGCCGCGAGCTGTCGCCGCTCTATCTGCCTAACGAAACCGCCGGCGCGGTGGCGACGCCGACCCCGGGATTCAGCGAACTGCACGGGTTGTTCCAGGACGCGTTGCCGGATTGGTGGGGTGAGCGGTTGATGCGCCGGCACTTTGAGGAGCGGGGGATTCCGTGGAAGAAGGTGACGGTCTTGCGCAAGCTCGCCTGCCAAGGAGAGCGGAAGATGGGAGCGCTGGCGTTTCGTCCGAATGTTGACGGCAAGGATTTCAACGACGGCCTGATCACGGAACTCGGCGAGTTGGTGGAAGCCGCGCGTGATGCCTTGCGCGGCGAGAGCGGTCAGGTGCTGGCGGAGCTGCTGCAAGCCGGCATGTCGCCCGGTGGCGCACAACCGAAGGCGCTGTTAGCGATCTCCAGCGACTTCTCGGAAATCCGCCTCGCGGATCCGGCTCCCGCAGGCTTCGGCAGCTGGTTGATCAAGTTCGACACCGGGCCGGTCCTGCAGGAGGGCCGCATCGAGGCGGCCTATGCGGCGATGGCGCGGGCTGCGGGCATCGACGTGCCGGAAACACGGTTGCTAGAAGCCGCGGGCGGTTGCCATTTCCTGACCCGCCGGTTCGATCGCTCGCTGCATGGCGCGAGGCTGCACCTGCATTCCTACTCGGGGCTGACGCACACTCCGTTGCGCGACGGGCTGGAATACGCCGACCTGATGGGTCTTGCGCGCGCCCTAACGGAGGACCAGCGGGCCGTGGAGGAGATATTCCGGCGGGCGGTGTTCAACGTTGCGGCCGCCAACGACGATGATCACGGGCGGAATCACGCGTTCCTGATGGAAGGCAACGGAGAATGGAAGGTGGCTCCTGCATTCGACCTGACGCTGGCGACCTATCCGTTAGCATCCGGCTTCCGTGCGGCACGGGTGATGGGGAAGGCGGGCGGGATCAGACTCAGCGATCTGAAACAGCTGGGAAATGAGCAGGGCGTCCGCCGGGTGAATGATGCCATCGATCAAGTGCTGGCCGCGGTGGCCGACTGGGAACAGATCGCGGGAGATCATGATCTGCCGAAATCCATTATCGCGCGAGTCGGGCAGGAGCATGGACTGGCTTGATGCGGGAAAGACTTGACCCATAACGGTACGCAGGCCTTGGTGGCGGCGATGACTTTGTCTTTTAACAAGCTCCCAACGCTCCACGCCGGAACCGGCGGGGTGAGTCCACCGTAAAGAACGGGCGCCGCCGTATGGCGCGCATGTTGGTTTGATCGCATGGGAATTCGACTGGAATCCCCCGCTCCCTATTCTGCCGGACAATGGGTCCGCTGTCTGCTGATTTTTAGTTTTTCATCCAATTCATGTTTGCCAATCTATTTCAAAAAAAGCGCGGTAGCTGGAAAGACGATGCTTTGGCGGGTCTGACGACGGCGCTGGCGTTAGTGCCGGGTTCGATCGCGTTCGCCTTCGTGGCCGGCGTCCCGCCGATTTCCGGGTTGTATGCCGGGTTCATCGTTTGTCTTATCACCGCGGCATTGGGCGGTCGGCCGGGGATGATTTCTTCCGCGGCGGGATCGCTGGCGGTGGTGATGGTGGCGCTGGTGGCCGAAGGCAACCGTCGCGGAGGTGACGGCGCGGGCTTCGAGTATCTGCTGCTCGCAGTGATTCTGATGGGGGTAATCCAGATCATCATCGGGGCGCTGAAACTCGGGCGCCTGATCCGACTGGTGCCGCATCCGGTCATGATGGGATTTGTCAACGGGCTCGCGATCGTCGTGTTCCTTTCGCAGCTGAAAATGTTCCGCGGACGCGATGGGGCGGTGGTCGGTGACTGGTTGGAGGGATCGGCGCTGGCAATCATGTTAGGTCTGGTGGCGTTGACGATGGCGATCGTTTACCTGCTGCCGCGGTTCACAAAGAAGGTGCCTTCGTCGCTGATTGCCATCGTGGTGGTGAGTTTGATCGGCGCGTTCGCGCTGTCGACGCAGACGGTGGGCGATCTATCAAGTGTGCAGGGAGCTTTGCCGGTGCCGCATCTGCCGGACGTGCCGATGACTTGGGAGACGTTCCGTTTTGTCGCGCCGTACGCGCTGATTCTGGCGCTGGTCGGGATGATAGAAACGTTGATGACCTTGCAACTTATCGACGAATTGACTGAAAGCCGCGGCAAGGGAAATCGCGAGGCGCTGGCGCTGGGTGCCGCGAACATCGTGGCCGGAGCTTTCAAGGGGATGGGCGGTTGCGCTCTGGTCGGCGAAAGCCTGATCAACATTGGCTCCGGTGGTCGCGGACGAATGTCCGGCGTGATCGCCTCGCTGGCATTGCTGACGTTCATCCTGGTGGGTGCGCCCTTGATCGACCGCATCCCGATCGCCGCTCTAACGGGAGTCATGTTCGTTGTGGTGATCGCGACGTTCGAGTGGACGAGTTTCAAGACGATCGGCAAAGTGCCTCTAACCGATGTATTGGTGATCTTGGCGGTCACGTTGATCACGGTGTGGTATGATCTCGCGGTGGCGGTGATCACCGGTGTGATGTTGTCCGCACTGGTTTTCGCATGGGAGAGCGCGAAGCATGTGCGGCTTTCCTTGGTGGACGACTCGGATGACAAGCGGATCTATCGGTTGGAAGGTCTGCTGTATTTCGGTTCGGTGCGGAGTTTCGCGGATAAGTTCGATCCGGCGAAGGATCCGCCGCTGGTGGTGCTGGATTTCCACGAGGCACGGGTCTGCGATCTATCCGGCTTGGAAGCGATCAAGGCGCTGGCCGTTCGTTACAAGAAGCTCGGCAAGACCCTGGAATTGCGCCACCTTTCGCCCGACTGTCGACAGATGCTCGAACGGGCGGGCGATCTGGTGCGGGTGAAAGTTGCGGAGGATGATCCGCTCTATCTGGTGGCGAGGATTCCGGGGCAACCCGAGTGATCACTTGTCCGTCGACTTCGATGGCTTCACCGCCATCCGTTCGATGAACTCGATGATCATTCCCGCGACGTCTTTCTTTGACGATTGCTCGATGCCTTCGAGTCCGGGAGAAGAGTTCACCTCCATCACGACCGGACCGTGATTCGAGCGGAGCAAATCCACGCCGGCGACGTTCAGGCCCATGGCCTTGGCTGCGTTGATCGCCACCGCGCGTTCGTCAGTGGAAATTTTGACTTTGGCGGATGACCCGCCGCGGTGGAGGTTCGAGCGGAATTCGCCGGGTGCGCCCTGGCGTTTCATCGAAGCCACCACTTTGCCGCCGACGACCACGCAGCGAATGTCGGCGCCTTCGGCTTCCTTGATGAATTCCTGGACGAGGATGTTCGCGTTCAAGCCCTTGAACGCCTCGATCACGGATTCCGCGGCGTTCGCCGTTTCCGCCAGCACCACGCCGACGCCCTGGGTTCCTTCTAGCAGCTTGATCACCAGCGGCGCGCCGCCGCACATCTTGATGAGTTCGCCGGTCGCTTCCGTGTGGTGGGCGAAGCCGGTGACGGGCAGTCCGATGCCGCGCTTCGCCAAAATCTGCAGCGAGCGCAGCTTGTCCCGCGAGCGGGCGATGGCCACGGAATCATTGAGCGAGAAAACATTCATCATCTCAAACTGCCGGACCACTGCGTTGCCATAAAACGTGTGCCGCGCGGCGATCCGAGGGATGACGGCGTCGGCCACGAGTTCCTCGCCATCCACGTAAATCCGCGGCTTTCGCGAGGTGATGTTCATGTAGCAGCGCAAGTAGTCCACCACCCGCACCTCGTGGCCCCGCGTTTGGGCCGCGGTGACAAGGGCGTTGGTGCTGTAGAGCTGAGCGTTGCGGGAAAGAATGAGGATTTTCATGCGGGGAAATTCACAAGTTCGGCAAGTCCGTTTTGCGTGTGGGACCAATAGTCATGCGGCCTCCCGGTCAATCCCAAAAAGAGTTCTCTTCCGTCACTTTTCGGACGGTCCATCACTGTCAGGATCCCTGCCAAAACAAGGAACACCCGTAGCAACGAGCAAGCCAGCCCACGGGAAAAATAAGAAAGTGCTTGGTTGTGGCGCGAAGAGGTCAAGGTAGTCGCGGTTTGATAGACTGAAGAATCATGGCCTACGGTTGGACAGCTTATTTGGGAAAAGCCGATGCGAGGATTGCCGCGCAGCCGTCTTCCAGCAGGGCGATGACGTGGTCGAACCCACGCTTTCCGCCATAGTATGGGTCCGGCACCCGCGGATCGTCGTGGTGGCGGCAGTAGCTGACGAACGGGCGGATTTTGGAATGCAGCGCTCCGTTGGGATCGAGCCGTTGGACATCTGATAGATTGGTCTCGTCCATGGTGACGATCAGGTCGAAATTTTCCAAGTCTGCGGCTTCAATCTGCCTGGCCCGCCCGCTGACCGTGAACCCGTGCTGCTGGAGCGCCTCCGCCATCCGCGGATCGGGCGGTGAACCGTGATGGTGGCCGATGGTGCCAGCGGAATCGATCTCGAAATCCGCGTCGCGTCCGGCATCCGCGGCTTGTTGCCGGAAAATGATCTCGGCGGCAGGTGAGCGGCAGATGTTGCCAAGGCACACGAACAAGACTCGAAAAGGTGGACGGACTGGCATGATTGGTGCGCTCAAATCGGTCGGAATCCCGCCCCTGACAATCCCAAATCACCGGCTTCCCCGGAATTGGCAGGCAGCGGCTGGGAGAAAATCCCGATCCTCGAAAAAATCGCGCAACCATCGGAAGATCGGGTGGTTTTGACACCACAATTAATCAAATCATGAAAAATCCCTGGATTCTCCCTGTTGCTGCGTTGGTGGTCGGTGCCGCCGGCGGATATCTTTCTGGAAAAGGTTCGGACTCGGGCGGCACGGCTTCGGCCATCGAGGATTCCGCCCAACGGACCCGTTCGTCCGGCCGTCCCGATACCGCTCCTGCGGCGGAGACAACGAAAAAAAGCCGTGGCGCCAGCCCGGAGGAAATCGCCCGCCTGCCCGGCAACTCCAACCGCATCCAGGCGCTTCTTGAGTTTTACGGCGGCCTCAGCCCCGAGCAACTCGCCGAGGAAGCCACCAAGCTCGAAAACCTGCCGATGAACGAGCGGTTGATGGCTTCGTTCCTCCTTTTCGGCCGCTGGGCCGAAGTCGATCCGACGGCTGCAATGGCATTCTCCAATACCATGGGCATGGCCGGCAATTTCGTCCGTCCCACCGTTCTCCAAAGCTGGGCCAGCGTGGATCCCGCGAACGCCGCGAAATACTATCAGGACAACCCGCGTGAATTCACCATGATGGGAATGATGGGTGGTGGAGGCCCCGGCGGTCGTGGCGGTCCTGGTGGCGGCCAAGGTGGTGCAGCGATTATCGCCGGAGAATGGGCCCGCCAGGATCCGGCAGCCGCAATGGCGTGGGCCGCATCGCTCACCACCGAAAAGGGTCAGGCGATGAACTCCGTGGTCTCGGAAATGGCCAAAACCGATCCGCGCAAGGCGGCGGAAATGATCGGACAAATGGACGCTGCGGATCGCGGCAACGCCTATCGCTCGGTCGCCGCCCAATACGGTGCTCTTGATTTTGTGGATGCCCAAACCTGGATCCGCACGCTTCCCGCCGACGATCAAGGTGCCGCCCTCGGCTCGGCCATCCGCGGACTTTCCGGCACGGATCCGACCGCAGCGGCCACTGCCTTCAAGGCCATGGAAGCTGGCGAGGACAAAGATCGGATCCTCGACGATGTGATTGAAAGTCTCGCCCGCAAGGATCCAAAGGCGGCGGCGGACTTGCTCAAGCTGCAAGATGGCGAGGAAGCTCAGGCCGATGGCGTGCGCGCGCTGATGCCGGCGTGGACCAGTCAGGACCCGAAAGCCGCTCTCGACTACGCCTACAAACTCGAGCAGGGCGACGTGCGTGACAATGCACTTCAAACCTGGGTGATGAGCAACACCAAGGGTGAGCCCGCAGAAGTGGTGAAGGTGGCCGCCATGATCGATGATGATGGCGACCGGGATCGCGCGATCGGCATGGCTGCGATGCGCTGGATGCGTGAAGACCCGGCGGCGGCCAAGGCCTATGTCGAGTCATCCACCGATCTATCGGACCAAGCCAAGGAGCGCATCACCGAAGGCCGCGGCATGTGGGGCGGAGGTGGTGGCAGAGGACCAGGTGGTGGCGGACGCAACCGCGGGCAAGGCGGCAACTGATCCAGTCCTGCTTTGATTTTTCTGGCCGTGGATCCTCCGGGATTCACGGTCTTTTTGTCTCAACGTTTCTGATCCAGCACGAGAAACGCGTCACCCGCGCCTTCGTCCGGAGAGGCTTGGAGAAATTCCGCGAAGCTCGTTAGTTTCTGTTCGCTGACCCACGGCTCGCTCCAGTTCCGGAGATCGGTGAAATTCACATCCGCCGTTAGATCCTGGCGACCGGGGTTGTCGTAAATCGCCGGACCTTCGAGACGCTGCTGGAGGAGATAGCCGCGGACGGTGCCGCGGGGACGGCGCTGATAGAGATTCTCCGCCGTCGCGCCGTAGTCGATGGTGAGCATGCGGCCGGACCTCCACGACGGCAGCCAGTCCGTTAGGTAGTGGCGGTAAGAGTCGTGAACCTCGATGCACTGGCCGACCGGATGGCTTTCGAGAAACCCGGATGAGTCAGGCAAAGGGGCGGGGGGGAGCAGGATTTCGTGCGCGCGGCGCTGGGCGTCGAATTGAACGGCGAGTTCTTGCCAGCCGATGTTGGTCTTTTGAAACCGGCGGACCGGGAACGCGTCCACCAGTTCATTGGAAAAGATGACGGCATGCCCGCCACACTCGGTCAGGGCCTCGCCAACACCACGGTGCCAGGTGGCGCGGTTGCCTAGCAGTTCGCGCTGGCGAGCGGTGAGCGGGGCGGAAGTCTCCACGAGGTGCAGGCGGGTTTTCCAACGGATGTGCCAAGGCAGGTTCCTGACGACCGCGGCTGCGAGCGTTCCTTCACCGGGCCCGATCTCTATCAGATTTCGGCAGCCGGTTTCGCGCAGCGCCTTGGCCGCCCACCCGGCGATGGCGCGGGCGGGTGCTTCCGAGAGCATCGGGGCCGTGGTGAAGTCCCCACGCCTGCCGATGCCGGTGATTCGCCGGGCATAGTAGCCGTGCTGCGGGTCGTGCAGGGCCCGGGCCATGAATTGCTCGAAAGAGACGGGCTCCATCAGTCAGGCGGTGAAATGAAACAACCGCGATTCCTTGCGGAACGCGGTTGCTTGGAAAGATGGAAAATCCGGAAGCAGATCAAGCTTTGGCTGCCGCGGTGCGGGCCTTGCGGATCATGCTGTTCACGGTTTCGGAAGGCTTGGCTCCAACGGCAAGCCATTTGTCGGCGATGGCAAGATCGATGGTGAAATTGGTTCCCTCGAGAAGTGGATCGTAGGTGCCGAGTTGTTCGATGAAACGTCCGTCGCGACGCTTGCGGCTGTCAACGGCAACGATTTTATAGTAAGGGCGGTCTTTGGTGCCCTTGCGGTTGAGTCGGATGGATACGGCCATGATGTTAAAGCTCTTTTACGTGCCCGGAAACGGGCGGGCGCGGAAATTGCAAGATCGGTGGCGGAATGCCAAGCAGAATCTTGATCAATTTCGGGATTATTTAACTTCTCCAAAGTTTTCACCCTGCCGGAAATCCTCAGTCCGGCGTATCGGGAACGGAGACGAGGGTGGTGAATAGCTTCTGAAGTTGCTGGAGCGGTTCCGGATCGTGGATTTTTTTTCCGTCCGGAGTGGTGATGTAGAGTGTGTCCATGGCGACGCCCTTCTCGGTGCAGATCCGGGCGTGGGCGGTGTTGATGCCGAACTGGTTGACCGCGTGGAAGAGGTCGTGAAGCAGGCCGATGCGGTCGAGGCCTTGGATCTCCACCGTGGTGCAAGTGGGATGGAGGCTGTTGCTGACGTAGGCACGGACCGGAACCTTGATGCCGTGGTCGGCGCGGGGCTTGAGGAAGTTGACCTTGCGGCGGAGGTATTTCTCCGGTTCGTAATTTTCCGCGATGAGGATGGCCTCGAAGGTGTCGAGAAAGCGTTTGCGGGTGGTGGGAGCCGAGACGGGTTCGAAGTTGGTGGTGCAGACGCGGAAGATGTTCACCACGATGCCGTCCGTGCGGGTGAACAGGTCGGCGGAGAGAATGTTGATTTGCTCGGATGCCAGCGCGCAGCAGATTTTTTCCAGATGCAAGGGGCGATCGCGGGTGGCCACGACGATCTCGGTGTAGCCGCTATCGGTGTGGTCGATCCACTTGATGCAGGAGGCGAAGGGATTGGACGTTTCGGCCTCTCGCTGGAGGAAGTGGCGGACGGTGCGGACTTGCGTGACGATGTGGGCGGCCTGCCGGAAATGGAAGGCGGCAGCCGGCATCCGCTCGAAGTGGCGTTTCACATCGGGATGATAATCATCGCGCATGATACGGAGGACTTCGTCGCGCAGGGCAAGGCGGTCGGCGTCGAGCTTGCGGGAGTATTTCTCGCGTCCGCCTTCGAGGAAATTGCGGGTGGCGGTGTGCAGTTGCAGCATCAGGCTTTCCTTCCAGAAGGTCCAACCGTCCGGTGACGTGGCGTTGGAATCGGCGAAGGTGAAGAGGAACAACGCGTCGAGGTTGGAGGGCGTTTTCACGATCCTGGCGAACTCCTCGATGACCTCGGGATCGTCGAGATTGCGGGTCGTGGCGGTGCGCCAGAAAGTCAGGTGGTTGTCCACCAGGAACATGATCAACGTGCGCCGGGCGCCCTGGATCTGCAGGCGGTTGCACAGTCGCGCGGCGAGCATGGCGGAACCGTCGATGTGCTCGCGGACGTTCTCGGCGCGGCCGGTGTCGTGGAGGATGACTGCCAGGTAGAGCGCGTAGGCGTCCTGGATTTCGAGGAACAAGCGCCGATAGATTTCCCGGCGCGGGTCGGTTTCCGCGATTAGCTGGTCCAATTGTTCGACGCAACGCAGCGTGTGCTCGTCCGCAGTGTAGCGGTGGAAAAACTCATGCTGGACGAGGCAGTCGAGCGCGCCGAACTCTGGCAGATAATGGCCGAGGAAGCCGACGCGGTGCATCTGGCGGAGGACCCCGGCGACATCGCCCTTGCGCTCGAGGATGGCTTGGAAGGTCTGGCGGTTGGTTTTAGCGTAGCGGAACGGGCGGTCGATGTCCTCCCAGTGCGCCTTCATGAGTTTGCGGATGGGCGGGCTCAAGCGCAGGCCGCGGAGCTGGCAATGCTGAAACAGCCGCATCATCCGGCTGGAGTCTTCTTTGAAAATGTCCGGGTGAGCCGGGTAAATCCGGCCTTCGCGTGTGACGAATCCGTCGAACTCCTCGCGCTTCATTTTCCGGAATGTCAGGAACGAGCGGAGACCGGTATCCGCCTGGTTCTCCTCCTCGATCTGGAAACTCTCCATCAGCGAGCCGGTGTGCTGATAGACATTGCGGGTGTGCCGGTAGTAGTCCCGCATGAAAGCCTCCGTGCTGCGGAGGATGCTTTTCTGCGGATAAGCGAATGCCGTGGCGACCACGCCCTGGAGCTGGAGGGTGAGCTGGTCGGTCGTCTTGTTAGCATGGTAGTGCAGCTCGTTGCGGACGCGGTGGAGGAAATCGTAGGCTTCCTCCAGCTCGCGATGGGCGGTCGCTGTCAGCAGTTTCGCATCGACGAGATCCTTGAGGTTCCTGCTGCCGCGTTTCACAAGGGCGACCCACTGAATGTTCTGATAGTCGCGCATCCCGCCGCAGCTTTCCTTCACGTTGGGCTCCTGGAGGAATACGGTGCGGGAGTATTTCTGATGGCGGGTCCGCAGGTCCTTGCGGCGGATGTCGAAGAACTCCGCCTGGCCCTTGTTGATGCACTCCTTCTGGAAGCGCTCTTCAAACTGGGCGAACAATTCAGCGTCGCCCGCGATCAAACGGGAATCCATCAACGCGGTTTTATTTTCCGGATCGAGCTTGGCTTGCTGAAGGCATTCCAGAATCGAACGACAGGCGTGGCCCACCTTGAAGCCGACATCCCATAACAGATAGAGCACATCCTGGACGAGCTCCTGAAGGGGCAGGGGAAGCTTGGTGGAAGCCCGTGGCAGGAGGAAAAGTATATCCACGTCCGACCGCGGATTGAGCGTGCCGCGACCGTAGCCACCGGTGGCCACCAGCGCGATCGGCGGCACCTGGCCTTTGCGGGCGTTGAGCGAGGCCTCGAGAATGGTGCTGATCACCGTATCGATCAAAGCCGCGCGGGCGCGGGCGACTTCCAGTCCACCGGCACCGGCCCGATGATGAAGCATGATCCGGTGCTCCTCGATTTTCAAAAACCTCTTGTAATGGGCAATCCGCTCGGCGGGCGAGAGTTGTCCTTCCAAGATCGGCTTGAATGCCTCGCGGGCGTGCTCTTCGAGGGGCGTGAGTTGATTCAGCATGTAAGCGCGGGAGAAGGTGTGCGGTTTTTTCGGAAGGTCAAGCGAAGCGGCCCATCGGGCTGCCGATGCGGGCGTAGAGTTCGATTTGTTTGGCGGAATTCTCCAGCAAATCCGCATCAAGGCGGATAGTTCCAGATTCGAATAGCGTGATCGTTGAGGATCCTCCGAAGGCGAAGAAGCCCTTTTCCTCGCCCTTCTCGACGGGGTGGCGAGGGGAGTAAGTCTGCTGGATCGTCCCCACGCAGGTCGCGCCGATTTCCATGCAAATCACCGTGCCGAAACGTTCGGTTTTCAGCTTAGTGAGCGTGCGTTTGTTGGTCCAGAGATACGCCAGTTGCTGGCGCAGGGCGATAGGATTGACGGAGAAAAGTGGTCCAGGGATCAGCCGGGTAGGGCCGGGGACACCAGCCACCGGGAAATGGAAACGGTGGTAATCCACCGGACAAAGCCGCGAGAGAATCAACGCGCCATCGGCATAGTTTTCAGCCAGAGCTGCATCGCCCAGCAGCGCGGGAAGGTCGAATTTCTGCCCTTTTACGAACACTCCTTCGATCTCCGACGCGTTCTGAAATCCCAAATGCCGCCCGTCCGCCGGGAACACCACGCTCGCCTCATCCGCATCCACCGGCCGCGCCGCGGGCTTCAGCTTCCGGAAAAAGAACTCATTGAAACTCCGGTAGCTTTCCGGCGCATCCGCGAAATCCGCCGGATTCAGCCCGTACTGCGCGATGAACGGAGCCACCCGCGCCGCCGATTCCGGCGTGCTCATCCGCCGCCCGTACCACGCCGAGAAAAACGGCCGCTTCACGAACGCGTTCAGCGAGATCGCCCCCAGCGGATTGCCATACGACCAACGCAGGAAGCCCTCGCCATAAACCTGTTCGGTTTCCAGGACTCCGGTGTGACGGTTGAAATAGCGGATCGGTTCCACGGCGCGCTTGTATCCGCACTTTTTCGCAACCGCAAGAACAGCCCGGAACGTCCGGTGATGCTAATAAGACAAATCCGCTTACGAATTCGCGGCTGGGAACCAGCAAGCAACACCCTTCGTAATGGAATGCCGCTCTCTGAAAACCGGTATTGCAACCGGCATGGCATAAATCTAGATTTGAACCATGGTAACTCTTGAAAACATCGAGGCTCAGGCGATGCAATTGCCAGAAGACCAGCGTGCGACCTTGGCCGGGCATCTTCTTGGCTCGCTGCCGGGAATCCTGCACGATGATGATGGCGGAACCGCCGAGGCCATGCGGAGGGATGCGGAGGGATGCGGAACTGGATCGCGATCCGTCATCAGGCATGACGCTTGAGCAATTCCGCAACGCTCTCGGGCGGTGAGTGTGCCGAAGGTGATTTTCCAGAGACTCGTCCTGCGCCATGACCGTCGGCATCCATCGTTTGGACTGAGGCGGAAGTGAAGTTGATGCACCCCAAGAACACCGAGGAATCTACCGGTGTTGCGTGGATTCTCCCTGGCCAGACCTTGCCGGAACGTCCGGCGGTGCTCTTCCTCCCTGCCGAGAGCGTCCGGGAACGTCCTGCGGTGCTCAATCAGATCTTCCGGAGCATCCGGGAGCATCCGGGAGCGTCCGGCGGAGCTCTTTTCAACAACCCGTAGCTCATTATAGAGATTCGGGCGATCCTCCGAGTCGCCCGATCCTCACATTTCCGTTACGGGTCGCTTCCCGTTTCCACTTGCGCGGCAACGGGGGCGGGGCTACTCCCGACGGCATGAAGAGCCGCGCCGCCTGCCTGATTGCCAGCGTTGTGATGTTCTCCGCTTGCGGGGAAAAGAAAAAGGAAGTCACCGTCACGGAAACCCGCGCGGCGACGACCCGCGATGAGGCGCCCAAGCTTTTCGCGACCAGCGACGAACGGTTCCGCGACGCGAAACCGAGTCCGGTCAAGGGCGACACACCGGCCGGTTGGCTGGCGATCCCCGCGACCCAGATCCGCCTGCTCAACTACCGCTTCGGCGAGAGCGGCATGGGCGAAGTCTGGGTTTCCATCTCCCAAGGCAGCGTCCTCGACAACGTGAACCGCTGGCTGGTCACTCAGTTCGGAGCCGAGCCAGTTGATGCAGCCGGAATGGCGAAACTTCCCTCGGTCACGCTCGCTGGCTCGACCGGAGTGTGGGTCACTGCGGCCGGGGATTATGCGGCCGGCATGGGTGCTCCATCCAAGCCCGGATTCGGCCTGGCCGGCGTGGTCGCATCGGTCGGCGGCCAGATCCTCACGGTGAAAATGGTTGGCCCGAAGGCCGAGGTGGAAGCCGCCAAGCCAGCGCTCGAGGCCTTCACCAAGAGCCTGCGGTTGGCTGAATGATCGGCCTTGGGAATTTCGTATTGCGACCCGCTTATTTGAACATGGAAACCTCTGAATCGCCGCCCGCCAAAGCCCCGCGTTCCCTCCCGGGAAAAATCTTCGACGTGCTATCGGGATTCGGCCTCGCCACCGTTACCCTGCTCCTGCTCGGGGTGCTGACTCTTTGCGCGACCCTCGAACAGGTCGATCACGGGCTCTACCCGACGCTGAACAAGTATTTCGCCACGGATTGGCGGTCGATTTTCATCCTTCCCGACATCCGCATCAACGACAAGCTGGTGCCGATCCCGCTGCCCGGCGGCTACTGGCTGTGCGCGTTGCTGCTGGTGAACCTGATCCTCGGCGGCATCATCCGGATCCGGAAGGGCTGGAAACACGTTGGCAACCTCATCTCCCACTTCGGCATCATCCTCATGCTCGTCGGCGCGGGTGTGACCTACCATTTCTCCGAGCGCGGGAACATGATGGTCTGGCAGGGCGGCTCCAGCAATGTCGCGGAGGACTACTTCGAATACGTCATCGAGGTCGCCGAGATCAAGGACGGCAAGGCCACGAATATCCAAGTCATCCGCGGCAAGGACATCGACGATCTCGATCGGTCGAACCGCATCTTCCGCCTGCCAGCCATGCCATTCGACCTCGAAGTCGGTGGCTACATGAAGAACGCCGTGCCCGTGTCCGTTGCCGAGCGGGCACCGGCCAATCAACAGATCATCACCGCCGACGGCTATTTCCTGATGGAGAAACCCAAGCTCACGCCTGCCGAACCCGCCGAGCAATACACCGCCGCCACCTACGTGCGGATTTTCAATCGCGACGGCACGAAGTCGGATCCCTTCATCGTCGCCGGCGCGAGCTTCCAACCGTTCACCCATCGCCACGAAGACCGCGTCTTCACCATCGACATGCGCAAGCGCCAGTGGCCGATGCCCTTCACGCTCAAGCTCGACGAATTCACCGCCGCCTTCCACCCGGGCACCATGATGGCGTCCAAGTTCGTCAGCAAAATCACCCGCACTGAAAATGGCGGCGAGGCCAAGGTCACCATCCAGATGAACGAACCGATGCGCTACGAGGGACTCACTTTCTTCCAGGCCAGCTACGGGCCGCAGGGCGCCGTGCCCGGCCAGAAGATGTATTCCGTATTTGAAGTCGTCCGGAACCCCGCCGACAAGTGGCCGGAATACAGCTTGTGGATCGTCGCCTTCGGCATGGCGGTCACCTTCCTCATCAAACTCGCCTACTTCCTCGGAGCGGGCCCACGCAAAATCCGCAATGTCTAACTCATCTTCGAAAGTCGGCCGCTGGATCGCCGCGGGACTCGCCATGATCGTGCTCGGCGCGGTGTTCTACAACCTCGTCGTCGATAACATGCCGAAGGGCGAGGTCCGCAAGGTCGAGGGCTACACCGCTTGGGACAAGGAAACCCTGAGAGCCGCCGAGACGATTCCGATCCAGAACGGCGGTCGCATCAAACCGCTTTCCGCTTACTCCGGATTCACCATGCTAGGCCTCCACGGCGCACGCTCGATGAAGGTTGAAGGCAAGGACGGGAAGACCTTCAAGATCACGCCGACGGCCTGGCTGATGGACTCACTGTTCCGGCCGCAGCTCGCCATCAATCTTCCCACCTTCCGGATCGACAACTCGTCCGTGCTCGAAGCCATCGGCGTGAAAACCCGCGGCAAGCGCGACCGCTACAGCTACGCGGACATCGAGCCGGGCCGGGAGAAACTCATCGAACTCGCGAAAACCTACGAAGCCATCGAGAAAACCAAGCGCGATCCCGTGCAGGCGCAGACCATCGCCTTGGCCTATAACCTCCGCGACTACGAGAGTCTGCTCGGCTATTTCGGCTTCGCCCGATTCGGTGTCACCCTGCACGGCAGCGGCAAGGACGGAGCACCGGACCAGCGCGCGGACATCAGCGCCGTCATGCAAACCGCGCCGCAGATCCGCCAGCAGGTCGCGCAATCGCAAGCCCAGGGACAGCCCGTCGATTCCCACATCCAAAGCCTGATGCAGCAGGTCCAGGACGCCGCGAACTTCGCGAAGTTCGGGCTCATCATCCTGCCGCCCGAGGATCGCAAGGAGCCGACCTGGCTCAGTGCCGGCAACGCCATCTTCAATTCCATCAGCAATCCGAAGCTGGATCCGCAACTCGCCATCGGCGATATCAAGGCCCTCGAAAACACCGCCCGCGCCATCGGCACGAGTGAAGCGGCCTTTCGCGAGCAACTCGTTTCCCTCCGCGAAAGACTCGTCACTCGCGCCACGGCCCGTGGCGAATTCCGGCACGTCGAGCTTGAGGCGAAATTCTATCGCATGAACTGGTTTCTCAACGCCCTCGCGTTCTTCATCTTCGGCACCATCACCGCCTTCGCGATGTGGACTCTTGGTAAAGGAATCGTCGGGCGCATCCTCACGTGGATCACCTTGGCCGCCACAGCGACCGGGCTGGTCCTTTGCATCATCGCCATCGTCCAGCGCTGCATCATCATGCAACGCCCGCCCGTTGGAAATCTCTACGACACCATCATCTTCATCGGCACCACCGTGGTTCTCATCGCGCTGCTGATTGAGGCGATGACCCGCCGCCGCTTTGCACTGGGCATCGCGCCGATCCTCGGCACGCTGCTCATCATTCTTTCCCGGCGCTTCGAACTCGGTGATGCCAAGGACAACATGGACCCGCTCATCGCTGTGCTGGATTCCAACTACTGGCTCACCACCCACGTGCTCACCATCACCCTCGGCTACGCCGCCGGGTTGCTCAGCGCGTTTCTCTCTGTCGTCTATCTGCTCGTCCGTGGCCTGCGTTTGCTGGACGATGACAAGGACGCTCGGCGCTTTTTCACCCGCGCGGTTTACGGCATGATTTGTCTAACGTTGTTCCTTTCCCTCGTCGGCACCGTCCTCGGCGGGATCTGGGCCAACGACTCATGGGGCCGCTTCTGGGGTTGGGATCCAAAGGAAAACGGTGCGTTGCTCATCGTCCTCTGGACACTCGCCATCCTCCACGCCCGCCTCGGTGGCTACATCCGGGAGTGGGGCCTGCATCTCGCCGCCGTCTTCACCGGAGCCGTCGTCACCTTCTCTTGGTGGCACGTCAATTTCCTCAACACCGGCCTCCACAACTACGGCTTCACCGCCGGCAAGGACACCATCTGGGCATTCTATTCCGTGGTCCTCGCCATCCTGATCTTCGGATTCATCGTCATGTTCATGGAAAGAAGTGGCAGTCAAAAGTCAGCCACCTAGTGGGACAATATTGGGCCTGAGATAGAGCCGTTCCCGGACATTTGAACGAGAGCTGGTCCGGAGCGCATCTCATCCGAATTTTCCGGACGTTCATCGCTCCGGGCGGAACGCGGCCCGATTCTTTTTTGGGAATAGACTGGCGAATCGGTGCTTGATTTGAGCCCGCCAGCCCTATTCCGCCCCGATGCGGAAGAATGCGGCGTTGTCGGTGGCGGGGAATTCGAACTCGAGTTTGCCGTCCGGGTTGACCAAGATGCTTGAGCCGGAAGTATCCAGACGGAAGTCGGTGAAAGGGTTGGTGAGGTTGGTGAGGTTGGTGGACTTCCGCACGCCGAGGGTGAGCCGGAACCGGCCGGGACTGACCTGGCTGATCAAGGGGGTGCCGACATGGAGCGACTGCACCTGCGCCTCGGTGTAGTAGCCGGCGGCGTTCTGGGTGGTGAGTTCGTCGGTGCCGAGGGCGGCGCGCACGGCGGCGAATTCCTGCTCGCTCACCACGCCATCGCCATTGGTGTCGCCGGGTGTGTAGGGGCCGTTTACCGGGATGGGCATCCCAGCCAAGGTCAGGACTTGCTCGGTAGCGAAAGGGGAAGCCGCGAAGCCGGTGTCAGCCGCTTGCACGCTCCAATAGATGGGTTGTCCGATCAGCATGCCTCCGGTCTTGAGTGTGCGCGAACGGGTGGGTTGCAGCGCACCGCTACGCGGCAGACGCGGCTTTCCATCCGTGGCTGCCATTGGCGAGAGCAAGTCCGAACCGCCCGTCGAGGTGCCAACCCGGAGATGATAGGCGAGGCCGCTGGCATGCGTCTGGGAGTCGCTGGCCGCGTTCCAAGAGAAGGTAAGACCGCTGCTAGCGGCTGACACATTCAGGCCCGTGGGTACCGATGGTGGGGTGTTGGAAACTGGGGCGTTGTTCCGCCAAAGTTGGGAAACTGGGGAGCCGGAAACATTCCTACCCGTGATAAGGAAATCGAGGCGGCCGTCGTTGTCATAATCGCCCCACGCCACGGCGGAGGCATAAACTTCCGGCAGACCGGGCGCGACGCTGGCCGTCACATGGGTGAACTCGCTGCCCGTGTTCCGCCGCAGTTGGGAAACTGGGGAGCCGGAAATATTCCTACCCGTGAGGAGGAAATCGAGGCGGCCGTCGTTGTCATAATCGCCCCACGCCACGGAGGAATATTCAACTCCCGGCAGACCGGGCGCGACGCTGGCCGTCACATTGGTGAACCCGCTGCCCGTGTTCCTCCACAGTTGGGAAACAAAGTCGCTGATGTTCAATCCCGTGAGGAGGAAATCGAGGCGGCCGTCGTTGTCATAATCGCCCCACGCCACGGAGGAGAAATAGACTCCCGGCAGACCGGGCGCGACGCTGGCCGTCACATTGGTGAACCCGCTGTCCGTGTTCCGCCACAGTTGGGAAACATAGTTGCTGCCAGTCCATCCCGTGAGGAGGAAATCGAGGCGGCCTTCGTTGTCATAATCGCCCCACGCCACGGAGGAGAAAAAGACTCCCGGCAGACCGGGCGCGACGCTGGCCGTCACCTCGACGAACCCGCTGCCCGTGTTCCGCCAGATCTGGGAAACTGGGGAGCTGCCAGTCCATCCCGTGATGAGGAAATCGAGGCGGCCGTCGTTGTCATAATCGCCCCACGCCACGGAAGACCAAAAAACTCCCGGCAGCCCGGGCGCGACGCTGGCCGTCACATGGGTGAAGCCGCCGCCCGTGTTCCGCCACAGTTGGGAAATCCCACTGCCGGTGAGGAGGAAATCGAGGCGGCCGTCGTTGTCATAATCGCCCCACGCCACGGAGGATTCATTAACTCCCGGCAGACCGGGCGCGACGCTGGCTGTCACATCGGTGAACCCGCTGCCCGTGTTTCGGCACAGTTGGGAAATCCCACTGCCGGTGAGGAGGAAATCGAGGCGACCGTCGCTATCATAATCGCCCCACGCCACGGAGGAATCATCAACTCCCGGCAGACCGGCGATAGGGGTATTGATGAATGGCGTAAACTCCACCGCTCCCAGGTCAGGAGCCACGCCCGCGGGGCGGGGCGAGCCACGCTGGTCGGTGGCAAGGGCCGTGGCGCCGCCCGCGTCAATGGCCGGCGA
>JBGSOI010000070.1:0-5689 GCA_041739215.1 Akkermansiaceae bacterium | reverse complement strand
GCTCTCGGCAATGGCTCGCTGCTGCAAAACACGACTGGCAGCAACAACATCGCGCTCGGCGTCGATGCCGGCGCGAACCTCACCACCGGCAATGACAACATCTGCATCGATCACCCCGGCGTCGCGGGGGATTCCGGCATCTTCCGCCTTGGAACCGCCGGAACCCACTCCCACACCTACATCGCCGGCAAGATCCACGGCGATGGCTCGGGTCTCACCGGAGTCACCGGCGCGCCGGGACCGCAAGGACCTCAAGGACCGCAGGGACCGGCAGGCAACACCGGATCTCCGGGAGCAACGGGACCGCAAGGACCGCAGGGACAGACAGGCAACACCGGAGCCACCGGAGCCACCGGAGCTCAAGGCCCCCAGGGCATCCCGGGCACGACTGGTGAGCTTCCCCCTTTGCTTATTTCAATCCCAGCAGGCCAAATTGAGACTTGGCGAGGGGAGGAAGTGGATATCACGTCGTATCTTTTTGACGAAGATGGATGTTCCATGAAACTCGTCCTGATCAATCATTCCGATAATTCCGTGCTCACCATCACCGAATCACTGGCCGTGGAATTTCCAAGTACAGAACTACCCGGCAATGGGATCAAGGGCTGGTGTAGACAGTCAGGTGGGACAGACACCGCCTTCACGCTCCACACACTCAATAAGAATGATATTATTTCCCCCAATTGGAACTGGTGCTGGGTGAGAAATTACAAGAGTAGTGAAATCAACAACGGTGCTGATGGACCAACTCAGACAAACTTCGCGACACTTGGGAAATTGTGGTTCATGGTTCCCCCGAATATTTCAGCTCGGATCACGGTTTATGATCATTGATCCATCGACTCAGTCCTGAACCCGGAGGAATTCAGGCGGTGTGGCACTCGAGGCCGCACCGCCTTTTCATTTGATCACACCCCATATTCCCGGTCCTCCGGTCCGTCCCATTGGCTCTTTCAGGGGCCTCCCGCAGAAAGCAAATTCCCCAGTTAAATTTCCAGCAGGAACTTTCAGCAGCGCTCCTACCGTGACCATGTCCTGGATGCCGGAAACAGGAGCTACAGCAGGACTGGCGCAAACCCGGCTCGCCGATCGGCGAGTGCTCAAAGCGTGGGTTTTGACCGAATGCCAAGAAATTGCTTCGAGGTGAAGGCGGTTGAGAAAGCCGCCGGCCGGACCGGGGGAATTCACCACCCGATCCGTGCATCCCGTTTCACAAACTGCGCGGCTTGCGGACAGTTGGGCGAGCGCATGTTAGGGCCGTCCCATTCCATTTTCACGCCTTCGCCGACTTTGAGCGCGATGCAGCCTAGCAGGATGATCTCGGTGAGGTAGCCGGCAATTTCGAAGTTCGAGTAGGCTGGCGCGCCGCCCTTGATCATGTCGAACCATTCCTGGTTGTGGCCGGGCGAGCGGGGGATGGTTTGCGGGACGGCGATGGCGGCCTCGTGCTTGGTGCCGTTGGTGAATTCCTTTTCACCCTCGAGCTGGACGAAGAACATCGAGCCGTAGTCATCGGGCGAGAAGAGCTGGCCTTTTTCGCCGATCACGAGGCAGCCGCTTTCCGGCAGTTTGCCGCGCATGTTGACGACGTCGCGGACGATGTTCGGATAGGGCCGGAGCGGTTTGAACTCGGCGTCGGGCGCGCCGTCATACCACCAGAATTTGAGCGGCGGGAGGCCTTCGCGTTCGGGGAACTCGAAGCGGATGCGCGAGGAGAGCGGATAGGTTTCCGGATAGAAGCGCGAGGCGAGCTCACATTCGACGACGGTGGGGTAGCCGAGCTTGAGGGCGCGGAACGGCATATTGACGGTGTGGCAGGCCATGTCGCCGAGGGCACCGGTGCCGAAGTCCTGCCAGCCGCGCCAGGCGAAGGGATGATAGGCGGCGTCCATGTACGGGCGCTTTTGGGCAGGGCCGAGCCAGAGATTCCAATCGAGTTCGGTGGGCACCGGACTTTCGCCCGGCGGGCGGTCGATGCCTTGCGGCCAGATCGGACGGTTGGACCAGACGTGGAGTTCGAGCGGTTTGCCGATGAGGCCGGACTGGATGACCTCGACGGCGCGCCGCAGACCGTCGCCGGCGCTGCCCTGGTTGCCCATCTGGGTAGCGAGTTTTTTCTCCTTCGCCACGCGGACGAGTTCGCGGGCTTCGAAAACGGTCTGGGTGAGCGGCTTCTGGCAATAGATGTGCTTGCCGAGATTCATCGCGGCCATGGCGGCCATCCCATGGAGGTGGTCCGGGGTGGAAATGGTGACGGCGTCGATCGACTTGTCCATTTCCGCGAGCATCTTGCGGAAGTCGGTGAACTTCTTGGCATCAGGATATTGCGCGGCCTTCTTGTCGATCATGCGGGTATCGACATCGCAGAGCGCGACGATGTTGCCGCCGCATTTGGCCGCGTCGTCCACGTCGCTGTCGCCCTTGCCGCCGACGCCGATGCAGGCGACGTTGATGCGGCTGTTGAGGTTCTGGCCGCGGACGATGGCGGGGAATCCCAGCAGGAGGGCTCCGGTGCCGAGGCCGGTTTGCTGGAGGAAGTGACGGCGGTTGAGCGATGACATGGGGTATGGCGGGTTTTGGTTTTGAGAAATGTTGCGGGCCTGGAGGGTGGATACTGTGTGCTAGGCGGGTCTCTGTCTGATGGATCTGAAAGGTTGTCGAAGACCTCGCTCACAGGCCTGCCAGCATCGGCGTCGTCGTTCCGTGATGGTCGAGCGCTGCGCGGTGGCCATACTGCATCCAGCGGTAGGCGACGGTCCAGGCGATCCAGGCGACAGGAAACGAGAAGACGATTCCGATGCACATGGCCAGGCAGCCGGCCACCGCGACAAGCAGCGTGAGCAAAAACAGGAGGAACAGGTTCATCCGGTTGTTAGCCGTGATCGTCGAGCTGTATTTGAACGACTCCATGATTCCCAAATCCTTGTCCACCATCGCTGCCAGGTATTGGCCGTAGCGCATCCCCAGATAGATCCCGGGCACGATCAATAACAAAATTCCGACGCAGACCATCAGCACGTAGAGGACAGTCGCGACAAAAGCGGGAAACAATTTGAGTCCGCCGCCGAACAACATCCCGAGGGAAAAGTCCTTGCCTGAAACCACGTTCAATCCGATGCGCGTCGCGCCTAACGAAAGGAACACCGATAGAATCTCGCCGAGCAGGGTATTCAGGGCGCTGCTGTCGTCGCTGACGTTTTCCAGGACCTGGTTGAGCTGATCCTCCATCGGCGATTCCGGCGACTCGAAGACGGGCTCGGATGGCCCGACCAGCCCGAGAGCTGAGTCCATCCAGCCAAGCACGAATTCCGCGGCTAGCGAAATGCCGATGTAGGTCAGCACCACCAACAGGATCATTCCAAAATGGCGGCAGGTCAGCTTGAAGCCGCGTTTCACGCAACCGCCGACGTCGATCGGCTCGCTGCCGGGAACGATTTCCTGAAGCGCCTCGCCCGCGGAGACCCGCGCGACCTCGGTCCACGAACTATCAGGAGCCGCATAGGGGTTCGCGGGATCCGCCGGCGGCATCGCCGCGCTGGCAGCCGGCTTGAAAAGGTCAGGCACCTGGCCGGCGGGGCTCCAGTCCTTCATCGCCGGGGTCCAGACGAGGTCCTTGAGCGGATCGAGCCCGCCGCTGCGGGCGATTTCGGCGAGCTGCTCGAAGCTCACCGGGCCGCTCTGTTTGCCCCCGCGGGCATAGTACCACTCGGTCATGGGGTAGAGGACTAGCGGAGCCGTTCGCGCAAAGCAAGAGCCGGGGTGAGGGGACGACTCCTTTCACTTGATAGCCCGCCTCCGTTCGCGACGTAACGGGCGGACCATGAAGAAACTCATCTCCTTGTTCGCCATGATTGCCGCCGTCGCTGCGCCGCTGTCTGCCGCCGCCCCCGAACCCGGCTTTGTTTCGTTGTTCGACGGCAAGTCGCTCGACGGCTGGAAAATCAACGAAGCCCCGGAAGCGTTCTCGATCGAGGATGGCGCGATCAAGGCCAACGGCAACCGCTGCCATTTGTTTTATGAAGGCAAGGTGAATGACGCCAAGTTCAAGGACTTCGAGCTGCGGCTCGACGTGATGACCCGCCCGAACTCTAACGGCGGCCTGTTCATCCACACTGAATTCCAGAAGGACGGCTGGCCCGGCGGCTACGAAATCCAGGTCAACAACACCCAGAAAGACCCCCAGAAATCCGGCACCCTTTATAACACCGTGAAAAACCTCGAGCCCTTCGCCGACAACACCTGGATGAAATACGTGATCAAGGTCAAGGACGGCAGGGTCACCGTAAAGGTCAACGACAAGGAACTGGTGGACTACAAGACCGAGCCCGCCACCACCAAGCTCAAGCCCGAGGGCGGCACCATCGCCATCCAGGCCCACGATTCCGGCAGCACCACGCTCTACAAGAACATCCGGATCAAGGTCCTCAAGTGACGCCCGGGAGCCATTGCTCCTGCCTACTCCTTGAAGTTTGACATTCCGGCGCGGAAAATAACCCTCTGCGAGAGTGCCGTAGGAACGGAATCTCGTGGTGTTTTCCAGGGCGGCGCTAACCGGCGGGGTTTGTTCCCTCAACCCGCCCCCTTCAAACCCGGCATTCCCAAACCCCACAAAATGTGAACCCGCGAAGACTGGGACCCCATTCATACTCGTTTACCGGGACCCCGAAGAATCCAGCCGGAGCGCGCGGAAAGGGCCGGGTCCAGACCCGGGGTAGCCCACCCCGTTCTTCCCTTTCATCATTCTCGAATCCCCAATTTCAACAGCAATCCAGCGGACTCTCCACTCCCAGTCCATTCCCACCCGTCGCCACATGCAGGTAGATCTCCGTCGTGGTGATGTCCTCGTGCCCCAGCAGATCCTGGATCGTCCGCAAATCCGTTCCGTTTTCCAATAGATGGGTCGCGAAAGAATGCCGCAAGGCATGGCTTGTCACCCGCTTCTCGATCCCTGCCGCCAGCGCCGCGCGTTTGATCGCCTCGTTATAAACCTTCCCGTGCAGGTGATGGCGTCGCCGGATCCCGGATTCGGGATCTACCGAGATCTGCCGCGCCGGACTGCGGCAGCGCGGCAGCGCCTTCAAATGCACGGAGTCAAACTGGCAGAGCGCGCGATCGCGTGATAAACAACCAGAACCACTCGAACGTCTCCGCCGCCCGCCGGAATTTCCGCGCCAACGCCCCGGGAAGATATACCCCACCATGCCCCGCCTCCCGGTCGCCCTGCCAGACTTCCCGCGCCCGCTCGATCTGTCTTGAGAGTTCATCCCGCAGACTCTTCGGCAACACCGTGACCCGATCCTTGTTTCCCTTGCCCAGGCGCACCGTCACCGTCCCGCGGCCCACATCGATATCCTGCACCCGCAGCCGCACCAACTCGGAAAGCCGCAATCCCGCGCCATATTGCAGACGGGCCGCCAGCTCGTAGTGCATCCCCCTCTGATCCTGCTCCCGCAGTTTTTCAAACAACCGGGGCGTCTCCTGCTTTGACAGCACCACCGGCCAGGCTTCGTTTGGAGCACCTGAAGGAAAAGTCGGTTTACCTCTTCGCTGTTCAAACGAGGTAAAACGGACAGTCTGGTCGGTGATCGCTCCAAACTACGCCCGGGCAAGCCCCGACATCGTCCAACAACGCCCGGAGCTCGTCCCGGCATAGCTGAAAGCGACGCCTGAGCAAGACACGACCATGTTC
>JBGSOI010000026.1:0-7057 GCA_041739215.1 Akkermansiaceae bacterium | reverse complement strand
AGCCGAGGTAGGTCTTGATGGAGCGCCCGCGCAGGCCTTTGAGATGGACGAAGCGGAGGTAGTCCTGATACCACTCGGTGGTGACGAGACTGCTGCTAGTGGATGTGCTTTTTTTTCATGGCGCCCGAATGGTGCCGGACTCGCCACGCCCCATGAATACCGCGAACACGGCAGGCTCCGCGGAGAGAAATCGCCGCGCAGCGGCTCTGTTCAACAAGACGCGTCGTGCAACCCCTACCAGCCGCTCAGTTGCGATGATCTCCACTTATTTCAACCCCAACCCCGCGATCAACGCGCGCTGCCGCTGGTAGGAGTGCACGCGCTCATCGTTGGACGAAAAACTGCGTTTAAATGCCGTCGGAGCCTCGGTCCTGATGGCGGAGTGCCGGGGTGATTTTTCGCCTTGATCCGCATCGCGATGCGTGTTCACGTAAACAGCATCGAAGCGACCGTCAACATTATTTTGCGCGAATGGCGCGACCTCTGGCCCGGAGGATCGCACACGGAGGGGTATCCGACGGTCGGTACGATGGTATCCAGCGGGAACGGTGCGCCGCGTGGTATCGATACCGTCCCTGCCCGACTCGAAGCAAAAAGCGCAAGTAAAAATTTATCCGAACATTGGATATCAAGGGTTTATCGCTTTTCCCTATTACCCGCCGAACCCGGATAATTCCACCCCCGATTCGGCGTCAACCCACGTCCAACAAGGCGATCCGTATAACGCCGGGCCCGCCCACCGTGCTTTTCAGGCTTCCAAGGCCGGCGTATACGATCTTAACGTTCGGCAAAAAATATATGAAACCCGTAGCATGGCTTTCCGTTATTGTTGTCGCGGCGTTATGCGCCCTCACAATTTTTGACGGGGCTCGTAGCATCCCCGATATTTCCTACGCGGAGGTTCGTCGCAGCGTCGATGGCTTGGATGGACATGATGGAATCGAATTCATCCAGACGCAGAATTGGAAAGGTGGCGCTGAACTAGGAACTACGCTAGAGAAGCGACTCAGAGATTTGCTTCATGTGAAGCAGCGCCGATCATCTTTTCGGATCGAGGCTCATCAATTCCGAGATTTTGCTGGGGGATTCTCCATCAAAATCTACGACAAGGGAAGAGAAGGGGTAGAAGTTACGATCTACCTCGACGCGGGAATCTTGAAGCCTTCTAAGCGGACTCGAGATCACCTTGTTGCTGTATTTCCACATGCTCACTTGCAGGCCGAGTCGGAGGATCAATAACAGAGCCGAACAAGGCGGCACATACGACGGCGGGCAACGCCCCAGTTTGAATTCGAGCTTCCCACCCCGCCGCGCATGGCCTATACGTTCTGCAAAGAAACTAAGACACGAGAATCCAGATCTCTCATAAGGAACCTCGGAATCTCCATCTACCAAAGAATATGCACTCAATCTTGGCAGCAAATTTTTCAGGGATGTTTGAGGGAGCCATCTGCGTTGTCCTTCATGCGGTCTTCGTTCTCGCTTCGCTGATTTATTTGATTCGTGTTTGTGTGTCGCCGCCGCAATCAGGAATGCGCGGGCTCCCCCGATGGATCGCCGTTTTTATGGTCCTGTGTGTATTGTCCGTCTGCTGGGCGGTAAGCGCGAATGATCGCGGCGACGACATTTCTATTCAGTTTGCCCACTACTTTCCAGTTGCCCCTTCCGTATTCGTGCTATGCCTGGCTGCTACAGCGCTATCAACCAAAATCAAGAGGCAGGGCAAGTCATGCCGCACCAACCGGCCATAAGCTTTTCAATTGCATTTCAACATCGGTTTTGGATTCGCATTGTGAGCTTTGATATAGTTAGTGATTGCCTGGGTGAGTTCTGCGATGTTCTTGAATACTCCCCTCCGCACACTCTTATCGGTGAGATCACGGATAAACCGTTCAACCATATTTAGCCATGACGCGCTGGTAGGTGTGAAATGCACATGGAAACGACGGTTCCGTTTCAACCATGACTTCACCTTCGCATGCTTGTGGGTGGCGTAGTTGTCGCAAATGATGTGAATCTCTTTATCGCCGGGCGTGTTTTTGTCGATCAGCCTCAGGAATGAAAGCCATTCGTTGTGTCGGTGCTTTTCAATGCACTTGGCGATGATGCTCCCCGTCGCTATGTCCATGGCGGCAAATAATGAGGTAGTCCCGTTTCGCTTGTAGTCGTGGGTCATGGTTTGGCACCTTCCGATTTTCAGCGGCAATCCGGGCCGGGATCGATCAAGTGCTTGAATCTGACTCTTCTCATCACATGAAAGCACGATGGCATGGTCGGGTGGAGATAGATAAAGGCCGATGATGTTCTCAAGCTTCTATTCGCGTGGATATTCGCCGAAGCAGCTGCTGCACGAATCCGAGGGTGGCAAAGATTCCTGGATCCGGATACAGGGCCCATTTTGACAAGGCAATGGGATATATCTATAAACAAACCACATAGTCGCAAATGACCCGCAAATGATATTTATTTGTTGCTTCCTTGCTCTTATTAATCGGAGGATCTTCAGTCATGTTCAAATTGGCGAGCACTTCGGAAGAAGATAGTGATGAGACCATAAAGAAATTCATTCCGAAAGGGCAGCGCACCGGAATGAGGCCTTGGGTATAACCGCAGCTCCCAAGGAGTTGCTATTGCAGCTTCCAAATCACGACGGGCGAGACACGTGTTGATGGCCCTGGATCTATAACATTTACCGTGTCAAGCAGTATTGTCCTTGGCGTGCGCGGGATTAAAGTATTTGTTTTTGTATGGGAAGGAAGTTTAGAGCAACAGCTGCGGTCGCAATAGTTCTAATTGTGATCTCGATAGTCATTTTTCGTAATCGAGGCTCCAGGCAACTCATGGCGGGAAGCGGGAACTTTGTCGAGAAGGTCGACGAAGTTGCTAAAGAAACAGATCGGATTAATAAAATAGAAAGCAAGGGCGTCGTCTCAGGGGGTGAAGCCATGCAGCAACCGGAAGTCGGCGAAGAGTCCACTAGAAAAATTGGAGAACTAAGAAAATTGACGAGTGACCTGCTATATAGCAGTGAAGCCTCTCGCTCCGTGATGCTGTTCGAACAAAAAAATCTCAAAGCGCATATCTATATGCTGGGAGTTCGTCCACCCACAAATGAGGAGGAGAAATCGCTTCGAAAGCGTTTAGGAGAGCTTCAAGAGGAAGCCAAGTCTTTGGGAAGAGAAAGGGAGGAATTCGATGCATGGCTCACGACGATAATCAACAGAGATGATTCGTTCGGTATTGAGGGTAAAAAATCATTGTGATTTTTGTCCCAGATAACCCAGAAGCTGGAGTCACAGGTATGACCTATCCCACCAGCGATTTCGCCTCGGAGCTGGAATGGATTAGATCCAATCCTTCCAGAATTCAGAAAGGTAATGCTACCTACTTTTCCGCAGGCGAAAGCGGTGATTCAGAACGTTTTGGGGCCTTATTAGTCAACTGAAATAAGAGGCAAATCATGCAGAATATCCGCCTCACGTCTTTGCAATTGTTCATCGGCCGTGCCAACCTCCACACGTGTGGATGATTTGCGATTCACGTCAAATCGAAAGCATCGATCTCCTGCGAAAAATGCATTCAAGTCTGTTGGTGCAATCAGACTATGGCATCTGATCCAATATCAGCACCGCGCCGGTCCAGTTGCCGGAAGGCAGGCGGAGGGTTTCGCCTTTTTTCATCGCGCGGGTGTGGACGTGGACGCGGGTTTTGGCGGGATCGTCGTAGTGGAAGGTGAGTCCTGAGGTTTTCCAACCGGTGAGGTCGATGGGGTCCTGGTCGGTGGCGGTGGCGATGCCGATGTTGGTGTCGGTTTTCGCGGTGACTTCGAGGATCGGTTTCGCGCCGCCCGGAAGGCGGGTGAAGGACCTTTTCGAGAGGGAATCGGGGATGCTTACCCATTTGTAGCCACGATTCGAGAAGGCGACCCCGCCATCTCTCAGCGGGGCGATTTGGAAGGCGCTGCCTGTGATGGTGAGTTTTTCGGTCTCGTGGGTGACGGCAATGAACTCGGGCATCTCGACATCGTCTTCACGGGTGAGTTTGCGGAAATTCTCCCAGCGGTGGAAGGTGAGGAAATTCGCGTCGTGGTTGTTGCGCGCGCCGCCTTCGGCATCGTCCCAGGCGGTGCGGCAGGCGGCGATGACGGCGTCTCCCTCGAATTGCCAATCGACGTATTGGAAGCCGTGATTCACCGTGTCCGGATGATAAAGGAGCACGCTGCGGATCTCCCAGGTGGTTAGATTCTCGCTGTGGAGGAGTGCGAGGGTGTTGCGGATGGCAGCCGGCACCCCTTTTCCGGCGTGGCGTTCGGGAATGATGCTGGCGAGGGTCCAGTAGCCGGGACCGGCGGGGTCTTTGCGGATGGTGAATTTCTTCGAACCGCCGGGAAGGTCGATGATGTCTTTTTCCGGATCGAAGGTGGCGGTTTTCCCGTCCTTGCTGATGCGGACGATGGCGGCTTTTTCGGGAACGGTGGTATTGTCCACGCGCAGGATGTTGACGAGGTCGCCGTTTGGATCGGCGACGGCGTTGCCTTCCAGCCAAGCCCGGAATCCGTCGGCGAGCCACTTGGTTTCACGGGCGATGGCGTTGCTGAGGGTCCAGCTTGCCGGGTCCAGCAGATCGGCATCGGCGGGGGCGGACAGCATTCGGGCGCGGTAGCGTTCGCCCCATTTGTTGCTGGTGTGGGCGTCCTCCATGGCGCGCCAGAGGCGGCCGTCATGCTCGATGACGGGCATGGGTGCGCCGTGGAATTGGCCCTCGGCGATGATGACGGGATCGGTCCAGGTTTGACCGTTGTCGGTAGAGCGGCGGATGACCACGTTGCCGTGGTGCTTGTCGTTGCCAAGGGTATAAACTTGGTCCTTGTGAACAAAAAGGCCGGTCCAGAAAAACCCATCGAAGTCGGTGACATGTTTCCAAGTGGCACCCTTGTCGGAGGAGCGGTAAAGGCGGCCAATGGCGCGGACGTGTTCGTTGCTTTTCGGTCCGAACAGGTCGTGGGTGGCGAGGTAATCGCCGTTGGGCAGGATGCAAATGGAGGGCGAACCGATGTAGCGCCCGCTCACGGCGGGGGAGTAATGAATGACGGTGCCGGGAGGCGGCGGTGGCGAGTTCGTGGTGTGCGGAGCATCGCGCGTGGTGGCAACTGGAAGGAGCGGAGCGAGACGGGCGACGAGTTCGGAGGAGGCAGGAGCGTTGACGAGGTTCCGGGTTTCCAAAGAGTCGGCTTGGTGGTCGTATAGCTCGCGGGCATGGATTTTCCCGGATTTCCAATCGCGCCACTCGGTGTAGCGGTGGGTGGCGGTGCACAAGGTGTAACCCATCGAGTCCGGGCTGCCTCTATAATAGGCGGGCCGGGGAAACTGGCTGAGGGCGAACTCCTTCACCGAAGCGGACGGGTCTTCCAACATCGGTCGGAGTGACACGCCTTCGAGGGTGGAAACAGCGGGCAGCGCGCAGAGATCGTTGAGGGTGGGAAACAGGTCCAGCAGCTCGACGGGAGCCTTCGCGGGCGCACCGGGAGCGATAAGGCCGGGAGTGGAAATCATCATCGGTATGCGCGTGTCGAGGTCGAAGTTGGAGGTCTTCGCCCACAAAGTGTGCTCCCCGAGGTGAAAGCCGTGGTCGGACCAAAGGACGACAACGGTGCTTTCCCGCAGGCCAAGGGCATCCAGTTCGTCCAGAACTTTTCCGATCTGGGCGTCGAGATAGCTGGTGGCGGCGAGGTAGCCGTGGCGGATTTCGCGGACGGCGTCGTCGGAGAGTTCGCGCGGCTTGCCGCTCCAGCCGAGCATTTCGTTGGATCCGTGCCAGGCGATGCGGTCGGTGTCCTGCGGCCATTCGGCGGCGGCGGGGAGGGGGATTTCGTCCCGCTGATAGAGATCCCAATATTTTTTCGGGGCGTTGAAGGGCTTGTGGGGTTTCCAGAATCCGGGTGCGAGGAAAAAGGATCGGCCCGATTTTTTCAAGGCGCGGAGATGTTCGATGGCTTTGACGGCGATGCGGCCGTCGATGTAGGCTTCATCCGGGACTTCGCGGGATTCGCAGGCGGGATCGCGGGCGTGGTTTTTCGGGAGCGGACCGGAGACGACGGGCTTGTCGCCGCCGTGATTTCCCCAGTGGAATTCCTCCGGCTGCGACCAGGAAGCCGGGTCGCCGTGGATGTCTTGTGCCCAGTTGTGGAAATTTTTGCCAATGCCGATGGCAGTGTAGCCTTGGTTTTTGAAATGCTGAGGCAGGGTGACGGCGTCGGGGGTGGTGTCGCGGAAATGGGTGCCGAGATCCCATACGCGCAGTGTGTCCGGACGGAGGCCGGTGAAAAGCGAGGCGCGAGAGGGATTGCAAACGGCTTGCTGGCAATGGGCGTTGGTGAACACGCGGGATTGCTTGGCGAGGCGGTCGAGATTCGGGGTGAGCGCGAGCGGCTCGACACGGAGGTCGTCGGCGGAAATAAACAGGACGTTCAGGGGCTTACCCTGGGCCAGTAGTGGGAATAAACCGACGAAGAGGAAATGGAGAAGGCCACGCATGGGTTTTGAGAATGTCTGGGTTTGCGATGTATTCCGACGAAACAGGGCGAGTCGGTTCAATGTTTCCGGATGGGCAACCGGGCATCGCTGGATTCGAGCTGATCGAAGAGCGCGCGGTGCAGCTTGGCGGCCTCTTCGGGCCGGGCCGCGGCGAGGTCGTTCGATTCCGACGGGTCGGCGGCGAGGTCGTAGAGTTCGTTGGAGGAGGACTCGTAAAAATGGATGAGTTTCAGAGTTCCCAAGCGGATCGCCGAGTGAGGCTGGCTGCGGGCGATGGCGAAATCGTTGACGCCGATTTCCTTGCGGGCGGCGTTGTAACGGGTTTCCGGCTGATAGAACGGGAAATGCCATGTCAGTGGCCGGTCCCGCCAGCTCGCGTCGGTTTTCCCGGCAAGTAACGACGAGATGCTGCGGCCGTCCGGCACCATGTCTTGCGGCAGCCCGGCAGCCTCGAGCAT
Organism: Akkermansiaceae bacterium; assembly: GCA_041739215.1. Taxonomy (GTDB): domain Bacteria; phylum Verrucomicrobiota; class Verrucomicrobiia; order Verrucomicrobiales; family Akkermansiaceae; genus Luteolibacter. Next base: position 66 of record JBGSOI010000026.1, on the reverse strand, counting down.
GGTGGCGGCGAGGTCCATCGCGATGACCGGCTCGGCGCAGGTGGTGGCCGGCTTGATTTTGCCCGG
>JBGSOI010000023.1:0-14073 GCA_041739215.1 Akkermansiaceae bacterium | reverse complement strand
CGCCGACTCCGTGGCGCATCACGTCCATCAGTTCCGCGCCGGCCCGGCCTATCGTCTGCGCGTATTCGAGCGCCACCCGCCCCGCTTCGGTCAGCTCCAGCCCGGTGGGCAGCCGCTCGAACAGCGCGTGCCCCATGCTTTCTTCAAGCTGCCGCAACTGCACGCTGAGCGCAGGCGGTGAGAGGTTTAGCTTGCGTGCGGCTTTGGTTAAATTCCGCTCGCCGGCGATCACCCGGAAATAACGAAGATGGTGGTAGTTGAGGAAGTCCATGGTGTCTCTCGGTGTTTCATAAAAGCTAACGCGACATTAAAAACCATGTCATTTCCTAAAAGGCAAACCTTTGTCATTTTAAGGCCGATGCAAGTGCTCACAACAACGATCCTTCCGCCCGACTCTGGTCTCGTCCGCTTCGACACCTTCGCCATCACGATGGCCGGGCTGGTCACATTTCTCGGAGCCGTCGTCCTGCGCTTCGCAGCCCGATACCTTGAGGGCGATCCGAAGCGCTCACGTTTCCTGGTGTGGATGTCGCTCACGCTGCTCTCGGTGATCACCCTGGTCATTTCCAACCACCTGCTGCTGCTGCTCGGCGCGTGGACAGCGACCAGTCTCTGCCTCCACCGTCTCCTGCTGCATGATCCGGGTCGCATCGGTGCGGTTTTCGCCGCGAGGAAAAAATTCGTCTTCAGCCGCCTTGCAGAACTTTCGCTGCTGGCTGCCGCGATCATGCTCTACGATGGACATCGTACTTGGCGCATCGATGAACTGGTCGCCTCGATCACCAGCGGAAACCACACCTGCCTGCCTGCCGCCGCCTTTCTGCTGGCATTCTGCGCGATGCTGAAATCCGCGCAGTTTCCCTTCCATAGCTGGCTGCCGGATACGATGGACACGCCCACGCCCGTTTCCGCCCTCATGCACGCCGGCATCATCAATGCGGGTGGATTCCTCGTCCTGCGCCTCGCCCCGGTCTTCACCGCCGCTCCCGCTGCAATGCATCTGCTAGCCGTTGTCGGGACGCTGACGTCGGTCTTCGGAGCCATCGTTATGCTTGCCCAGCCCGGAGTCAAAAGGGCGCTCGCCTTTTCCACCATCGCGCAGATGGGCTTCATGATGATTCAGGTCGGCCTCGGCGCGTGGGGGCTTGCGTTGCTCCATCTCGTCGCGCACTCGATGTATAAAGCCTACGCCTTCCTCCAGGCTGGATCGACCATCGGAGCCATGCCCCGTGCGGCCATCCGGCTTGCCACCGGCACCCTCGCGTTCGCCACTCTTGTCGGCACTACCTTGGTCGCAGCACTCGCGACCGCTCTTCACTTTCTGCTCCCAACCACTGTCGAAACTCCAACCGTTTTTCTCGCCATCCTCGCCCTGGCGCTGGCTTATGGGATCGCTCGTGCGACTTCAGGAAATCCTGGCAGCCTACCCCGCTCGATTGCCGCCGCACTCGGCATCGCCAGCGTCGCGCTTGCCCTCCATTTCCTCGCCGGCCATCTGCTTCCCACTCCCGTCGCGCCGCCAGTTCCCGCATGGCTCGGGGTCTTCGTCCTTGCCGCCTTCGTCACCCTGTTTCTCTTCCAGGCCCTCCTCTGGCGCGCCTCCGCGCACCCGGTCGGGCGCAGGCTTTACGTCCACGCCCTCAGCGGATTCTACATCGGCACGCTCGCCAACCGCTTCCTCAACCGTCTCTGGCCCAGCCAGCAATCCAACTGAAATTCCATCACCTAACTATTTTTTAATGAACACCACCATCGTCATGCCGACCTCCGCCCCTGATCTGGAACCTGCGATCACTGAAGCGCTCAAGCGCATCCCGCCGCTCTGGCCGCTCGAGCATTTCGTCGCCGTCAATCCCTTCCTCGGCTTCACGGATCGCCCCTTCGCGGAAGCCTCCGCCACGCTCCGCCGCACCCTCGGCCACGCCCCGGTGCAGTCGCCTGATAGCTATCTCGCCGCGTGGCAAAACGGCAGCATTACCCCGGATGATCTGGACTCATTTTCCGATAGGATCTGGACTCAGGAGAAGTTGTTAGACGTCCTCAAGGAAGCGGACAAGACCCCGTTATCACATCCGGTCGTCACTTTCGCCGAAGCTCTCGACAAGACCATTCCGCACGCTCACTGGGCGAGTTTCATCTCCGAGGAAATCTCGAAATGGTGCGCCGCCCACTTCGACCGAAACCAAAGCGTCTGGGTCTCACCATGGAAAAACCTCGGGCTCTATACCGCATGGAAATCCGCCGCCGTCCACGACCGCAAGCCCGAGGCATTCGGCCTGCCCGGCTTTCGCAAATTCGTCCGCGCTCTTCCCGATGATGCGTCCGCCGCTCTGAAGCATTGCCTCGCCGCGCTCGATCCCAAGGACGCCGATCTTGCCGATTTTTTTCATCGCCACCTCGCGGGGAATTCAGGCTGGGCAGGCCACGTCCAGTATCTCGTCCGCGAGGACGCGCTGCGCGGAAATGACAATCCATCGCTCATGGAACTACTCGTCATCCGCCTCGCCTACGATGCCGCCCTGCACGCCGCATTTGGCAAAAACCCGCAGGTAGTATCCGCGTGGAAAACAGAAACCACCGTCTCCCAGCTCCCCGAACTCGACCAAGCGCTCTCCCGCTGGCAATCCGTTTACGAGGTCGGCTATCAGAAACAACTCGCCGCCGATCTGGTCTCGCAACCGGCCACGATGCCAGCCGGGCGGCCCATCGTACAGGCGGTTTTTTGCATCGATGTCCGCTCGGAAATCGCCCGCCGCCATTTGGAGGCCGCGCTTCCCGGCACGCACACGCTCGGCTTCGCCGGCTTCTTCGGATTTCCCGTGGCCCACCAACCGGCGCTCGCCTGCAAATCCGCGCCACGCTGCCCTGTCCTGCTCGTTCCGCCCATCAACAGCCGCGAATCCCCGCCCGCCAACGCCGCCCGCTATCAGGCGGAAAAAGGTGCGTGGAAGGCCTTCCAAAACTCCGCGGCTTCCAGCTTCACCTTTGTCGAAACGCTGGGGCTGGCCTTCGGCTTGAAGCTCATCAGCTCCCGCGAAAAGCACATCGCTAGGGCTGCGGCCAAGCCGGAAATGGAAGGACTTTCCGCCGCTGATCGTGCTGCGCTTGCCGAGGGCGCGCTGCGCGGCATGAGCCTCACAAAAAACTTCGCCCGCATCATCCTGCTCTGCGGCCACGGCAGCCACAGTGCGAACAACCCCTACGCCTCCTCGCTCGATTGCGGGGCCTGCGGCGGTCATGGCGGCGATGTCAACGCCCGCCTCGCTGCCGCCACCTTTAACGATCCAGAAGTCCGCGCGCTGCTCGCCGGGAAAGGCATCGTCATTCCGGATGATACGGTGTTCCTCGCCGGTCGCCACGACACCCTCGCCGACAACTTTCTTCTCTACGATAAAGATAGTATTCCGACCAGTCATCGGGCTGAAGTCGCCGCCCTCGAAGCGGCGCTCGCCAAGTCCGGTGCAGCCACTAGGAAAGAACGCGCCCCGCGCCTCGGGCTCGGCCACCTCGAAGGCTCGGCCCTCGACTCCGCCGTCCGCAGCCGTGGCACGGACATCGCACAACTCAGGCCCGAGTGGGCGCTGGCGAACAACGCCGCCCTGGTCGCCGCCCCGCGTTCCCGCACCGCCGGACTCATGCTCGACGGACGTGTTTTCCTCCACGAATACGATCCCGCAGCCGATCCGGAATCGAAAATCCTCACCGCCATCCTCACCGCCCCGGTGGTCGTCGCGAGCTGGATCAACCTCCAGTACTACGGTTCCCGTATCAATCCCGCCCAGCTCGCCGCCGGAAACAAGACAATCCACCAAGTGATCGGCGGCCTCGGAGTCATCGAAGGAAACGCGGGCGACCTCCGCAGCGGCCTCCCGCTCCAGTCCATCCACGATGGCAAGGATTTCGTCCACGAACCGCGTCGCCTCACTGTGGTCATCGAGAGCAAACCGGAACTCGTCGATGAAGTTCTCGCCGCCCAACCGGGAGTGCGCAAGCTCTTCGACAATCAATGGATCCACCTCATCGTCCTCCACGGAAAATCCGCAAGCCAACTCCGCGACGGGAGCTGGTATCCCATGGACGCACCATCTCCCCTAACATTCTAATGAACGAAACCCGGACATTCATCACCATGAACAAGCACCCTCATCACTTCCAGCTCATCGACGGCACATTCACCCCGGACCAAGCCCGTCAGGTTCTTGGCGCGATGGTGAAAAGCACGATCGACTACCACACACTCGAAAGGCACAGCCAGGGCGAGCGCTCCGGCATTCCCCACGATTCCGAACAACGCCTCCAGTCGCTCCGCGGCCTTGATACCGAACTTAAAGCCCTCTTCGAATCCGCCCGCGCCTCTGGTGCGCAACTCAAAGTCACGGGAGAAATCAAGATCACCTTGATGGAATAAGAGGAACAGTTCAGGGGTTTCCATAAGTTACCCGTTGCGGGACGGCTAGAAAACCAGGCGCTAAATCCCTACTCACGAAGGGGCTTCTTTTTACTAGATGCCGAGAGCATTTTTGGCTCGCTGGATCTTCCGGAAATTCCTCCTACAATTAGACCTTAACAATTTTTGCAGGTTGCCTCAGTTTACTGGTGATTGCGACAATCGCCGGGTGGGTGAAGCGACGCTCCGCCGTGATCGCGTAAAATCGCGTCTCCACTTCCTTAGTCCGACCGATCGGTACAAAGCCATATCTCTCGACCGCCTCCGCCGCCACTATGGTAGGAACGGCGATGAAACCGTTCCCGCCCGTCGCCACGATTTTCGTCAACGCGGCATCCTCGAATTCCGCCACCACACGCGGTTTCACGCCGACGCTGCCGAACCATTTTTCCAAGTCACGCCTCAGACTACAGTTTTGGGTCGGAAGAAGAGCGGCAGCCCCGTCGAGATTCCGCGGGAACCTGCCCTTGAGTTTTTTCGCGAATCCAGGCATCGCACAAAACGTGATTTTCGAGGTGCCTAGCAGATGATTGAAGACATTGCCTGCGATTCCGGGTGAGGCCGGTTCATCGGACAGCACGACGTCGATCCGGTGGGTGTTGAGCTGGGAGACGATATCGGCCAGCTTGCCTTCGTGGCAAGTGAGCTTCACCGGCGGCTGGTGCTCCAAAACCGGCCGCAGGAGATCATAGCTCATCAACTTCGGGAACGAGTCCACGATGCCCACATGCAGGCGCAACGCGCGGACGCCGAGCGCCTGCTTCGTGGCGCGCAGGATCTCGCCACCGAGCGTGAATATTTCCTCCGCGTAGCCGTAAACCAATTGGCCGAATTCGGTTAGCTCCAGCGAACGCCCCCTAGGGCGGAATAGCATCTCGCCCAGGCTTGCCTCTAGCAGCTTTATCTGAGTGCACATGGATGGTTGCGAGACCCCCAGTTTCTCTGACGCACGCCGCAAGCTGCCCTCCGTGGCGACCGTCCAAAAATAACGAAGATGGTGATAGTTGAGGAACTCCGTTCCCGGTTTGGTTTCCATTTTCTGGAACGTTTAGTGCCACTTTTCGTAATAGGCAAACCCTTTCGAACCGGCGACGGTATTCCAGTCCACCGACACAACCACCTCAGCCAGACATGAAACTGACCCTGACCCACCGCAACCACGCTCCTTCCAAGTCCATCGTAGAGATGATCGAGAAGGAACTCGAATCCCTGAAACCCGAACTTCAAATCGATGAGGCGCGGGTCCACCTGGAACGCAGCCTAACCGACAGCCCGCCGTTTACGGCATCCTTCCACCTGGTGACTCCGGGGCCGGATGTGATCGTGAGTTCCACCGACCACACGCTGCGCGCCGCTTTGCTGAAAGCCGTGGTGGAAATAAAGGGAAAGATCGAACACCGAAACCTGAAGCGTGCCCGGCGACGGGAGGAGGCTCCAGCCATTGAGCTGACGCGTCGCCGACCTTCAGGCGGCCAACGCCATTGATTTTTGCCCTCGAAACTAAATCACCATGTTCTCACTACTCGCCACCACCGCAATCTCCGCCGACCCCGCAGATCTGAAGATGTGGGCCTACATCGGATTCATTGCCCTTGTAATGGTATTCCTCGCCCTCGATCTCGGTGTTTTCCATCGTGAGGCACATGAGGTCAGCATGAAGGAATCCATCACCTGGTCCTGCATCTGGCTCGCATGCGGAGTTTCATTCACCGCGTTCATCTACTACGCCTATCAGTTTCACTGGCTGGGTTTGGGACTGGAGACTCCGACCTACGTGGGAGGAGCGATCGTGCTGGGGGAAGTCACAGGATCCACGGCGGCGATTCAGTATCTCACAGGATATGTCGTCGAGAAATCCCTGGCGATGGATAACATCTTCGTCATCGCGATGATTTTCGGTTTCTTCGCCATTCCGGCGAAATACCAGCACCGCGTGTTGTTCTGGGGAATCATCGGCGCGCTCATCATGCGCGGCGGCATGATCTTTTTGGGCGCCGAGCTGATCATGCGTTACAACTGGATTCTCATCGTCTTCGGGATCTTCCTGATTCTAACGGCCGTCAAGATGGCGCTCATCAGCAACCACAGCGATCCGGGCAACAACCCCGTGGTGAGAATTGCAAAACGTCTCTTCCGCACGGTGGATTTCTATGACGGGCAGAAGTTCTTCACCCGCCGCACGGTGGCCCCCGCTTATATCAAGGATCCACAGACCGGCAAGGAGGTCCACGCTCCCGCCGAGCCGGGCACCTTGTCCAAATATTGGGCCATCACTCCGTTGTTCCTCGCGCTGATCATGGTAGAAATCACGGACCTGGTGTTCGCGGTTGATTCGATCCCTGCGATCTTCGCGATCACCCCCGATCCTTTCCTCGTCTTCACCAGCAACATTTTCGCGATCCTCGGCCTGCGCGCCCTCTACTTCTGCCTAGCCGCGCTGATTGCGAAATTCCGCTTCCTCAAGCCCGCCCTGATCCTGATTCTCGCCTTCGTCGGCGTCAAATTGCTGCTGCTCGCCGCACCGCCGTATCTCAACGACTTCGGCCTCATCGCTAACGAGATGAAGAGCATCAAGATCGACCCGATGATTTCGCTGGCCGTTGTCCTTGGCACGCTCGTCGTGGCATCGGTGATGTCCGTCCTGACCCCCGGCAAGATTAAAACTCCAGCATGATCACCACCAACCCCACTCCCATGAACCCGACCACCACCCACGACTCCTTGCTGGCAATCTGCCTCTACGCCGCCTTCTCCAATGGCGGGCAATCCGACGCGGAGCGACAGGAAATCGCCCGCTATGCCGAAGAAATGGACGCGGACAACCTCGCCCTGCTCTCGCGGCGGATTCTGATGGGGAAGCTCTCCATTGACGATGCCTGCGGGGGTCTCGGCTCTAACCAGGACCGGATGCTTGCCTACGAAATGGCACGCGCGATTTGCGAAGCCGGGGGTTCCATCTCTGCCGAAGAAGCGGCGTTCCTGACGGATCTGCGCCGCCGTCTGGCCCTCGCGGAAGGAGATACCAGCGCCGTGGACAAGAAGGTGGATGCCATTGCGCTTGCCCCACTCGCTGCGGCGCTGCCGGAAGCGGTGGCGACCGATAACAGCAGCACGATCCTCAAGTATGCGATCCTCAACAGTGCCCTCGAACTGCTGCCGCAAAGCTTGGCAACCGTTGTCATCATCCCCATGCAGATGAAAATGGTCTATCGGATCGGGAAGTCCCACGGGGTGGAGCTGGACCGCAGCAATATCAAGGATTTCCTTGCCACCGCTGGCATCGGGCTCGGCTCCCAAATGGTTGAGGGCTTCGCCCGCAAGCTTGTCGGCAAGTTCGGCCGCAAACTCGGCGGGAAAACCATCGGCAGTGCCGCTGACCAAGTCGCTGGGTCGGCGTTGTCATTCGCCTCGACCTACGCCATCGGCCACATGGCGCAGAGTTACTACGCGGGCGGCCGCACCCTCACGGCCCCGGATTTGAAGAAGCTCATCGGGCCTCTGCAAACCCAGGCCAAGGAGCTCCACACCCGATACTTACCGGAAATCCAAGAGCGGGCCAAGACACTCGACTCCGCCGCCATCCTCGCGCTGGTCCGGGGCAGCACTCCAGTTTGATACCTCAGTTGCCCATGTTTAGAACACTGTCGGAAACCGCCGGACGCATCGTCTCCGGCCGCTGGTTCCAGCGTTTCATCATCCTGACGATTCTGCTGGCCGGCGTGCTGGCCGGGATCGAGACGGACGCGGCCATGTTGGCCAACCACGGCTCCGTGCTGCGCGCGCTGGATCGCCTCGTGCTCGGCATTTTCATCGTCGAGTGTCTGCTGAAAATCGCGGCGTGCGGACCTCGGCCCTGGAACTATTTCCGCGATGGCTGGAACGTTTTCGACTTTATCATCGTCGTGCTATGCCTGCTGCCGATGAATTCTCAATTCGCCGTGGTCCTGCGGCTGGGCCGGACGCTCCGCCTGCTTCGCCTCGTTTCCGCCCTGCCGAAGCTCCAGCTTTTGGTCGATGCGCTCATCAAGAGTTTCAGCTCCATGGGATACGTGGGAATTCTACTGGGCCTCATGTTCTACATTTACGCTATCGCTGGCGTGCATCTCTTCGGCCTCCACGACAAGGAGCACTTCGGCAGCCTCTCGCGGGCATTTTTCACGCTGTTCCAGACCATCACCCTCGACGATTGGAAATTCTTGTTCGCTAGCGCGCAGGGATCTTCACCCACCATCGCGGCGATCTACTTTGTTACCTTCATCCTGCTGGGCACCATGATCATGCTTAATCTGTTCATCGGCATCATCATGAACAGCATGCAGGAAATGCACGAGGAGCTGGATGAATACAACGCCGCCAAGCGCGATTCCTCCGAGCAAAACAGCGCCCTGGCAGACCTGAGCGCCCTGGATGGGCAGCTCGCCTCATTTCAAGCCAGTCTCGCCGAACTGCGAATCAAACTACAGAAAGACGCCTAGTAACCATGGCCTTTCCCGTGGACCCGATGCTCTGTGTCGTCCTCTTCAGCTTCCTGCTCGCCGGTTTCATGGCCTGGTCGTCCCACCGCACTTCGCTGGCCCCGGATCCCGTCATTGCGTTTCCCTCACCGGCAGCGTGGCCTTCGGCGTGATCGTGATTTCCATGCTCGGGAAATACCGTCTGCTCGATGGCATCCTCTTCGGCAGCATTTATGCGAACGGCCCCGCGGACATTCTTGAACAAGCCGCGCTTTTACCTGCCCCACTACAACTCGCGTATTGGGAGGAAGTTCGGGACCATCCCATTTTTCCTCCGCCTCGATAGACGGGAGCAGGAGAGCGTCCAGCAGCTGTTGGGCTACTACAGCGAATGGCGCTCCGATTTTCGCGGCGATGGCTGACGCCGTCTGTCCGTCCTCCAGATGGAGGCGTCTGACCAAGTATCTGGGAAGCAGGAACTCGCGCGCGAATAGGTCCATCTGAATTTCGCGCCTCTGCCTATGGCCGTAGTCAACGACTCTCTCGGTACCCACGGCTGGGGGCTCCGCCGCGCGAACCGGGTCGATCTCGACTTCCAATCCTTCATCGGCGTCGTCGCCGAGCAGGGCGTGGCCAATTTCGTGGGCGACGAGGAACGCCTGCTCGAAGGCAGTCCCGTCCCTTTCACGAAGTATAAGCCGGTCCGAGGGGATGAACACCGCCCGCCCCCCGTTTAGTATTGCCGCATCGGGAGCCGTCGATTCGACGTCAAGATCGATCCGCGCCGCCTCCGCCACGGCAAACGCGTAAGGCTGCCAGCAGTCACGGCCCATTTCGACGGCCCTAGCGTGAAGGCGGGCGGCAGTCTGACGGGCAAGCTCTACCCCGTTCATGTCATTCGCCGTCCTCCATCAGTTTTGCCCGGTCGTCTTTGGAAACGGCGGCGTCGATAAGCAGTTGCTCGAAGGCTACCGGCTCTCGGTCGGTTGGTTTCGTGTCGGACTTGTGGCTATGAACCGGGGTCTGGTGTGAGCGAGCATCGAGAAACGCGGCAAAACGAGCAACCGTTGTCCCAAGCATTTCGGCAAAGCGTTCAAGAAACGGACGAGGAATCGAACCTGTAACCACTTTCCGTTCTCGGAATGCCGATACCACTTGGCGGGGCACTCCAAGGTCTCTTGCGATCCGCCGAAAATTTTCCACCGTCAACGCCGCAAAAGGGTCCAAGGTGGAAGTTGCCCGGGAATTGAAGTGTTTTGCCAAGGTTGCTTCGATCAAAGTCAGGTCTTCGGCTGGCAAAGGATGGACGACTTCGCGGATAGGCTCGGAAAGCGTCCTCGATAGATCCAGAATCTCCTGTGCATATTCAGGATGGTCGCGAAGGTAGGCTTCCAAGGTTTCCCGTCCGTGGTCAGGTTCGACCGCGAAGGAGTCCAAAACGTCGTCGAGGGAGTCGATTGGTGCGGATCTGTTCATGACTGGGCTAATGTTGGGAGCATTTCCTGAAGGGTGGCGAAGGCCTTGTCCCGTTGATTGCGTATGGTTTTTTCAACCTTCTGGAAGGTTTTCGAGATCGTTACCGAGCCGGAATCTTTCGATTCAATGGGAATCCCTTTTCGGAGCATTTCTAGAATACCTCTCTGTAGGGACGGTAAAAGGTCAATCGCCGCATCCAAGCGCAACCGGTATTCAAATGACCAGTTTTTTTCTTCGCTGAAGGGATCGAAGCTACCCGCAGCTTTCTCGACCTCGGCCGTCAGCTCGCCGTTGCTCTCGTCCCGATCAATCGGCACGTGACGCCTGTCACGACGCCTGACTTGCTTTTTCGCGGTATCCCGCAAACGGCTGATCGCCATGTCGAATCGAACCTCGAAGAAGTCCAGCTTTTCCAAATAGCCGCTGCGGTTGGAAACCAATAGTTCCACGAATTTGTCCAAGACCTGATCCCGAACGTCCTTCAGTGGTAGCGATATCCTCTTTCAGTCGGAGCTTTCTCCCGACGGCATGGCGCACAAAATCCGCGCCGCGAGGATTCGGTATAAATCCGCGAAGAAACCGTCGTTTTCATCCCCCCAGCTGGACCGAAGGAAATACAAAAGACACTCGCTTGGAACGTAGTCTGGGTCCTCGCGGTTTGTGATCCTGCCCCGGTCGACCAAATTGTTGCGCCCGAGAGACACCAGCTCGCAGATCTTGGCTTCAATCAGCGGCGTGCGCACGTAAAGCGTTCCGTCCTTCTTTGCCTTCCTCAACGGAGAAAAGGTTGGTTCAATGACGTGATGTGGGATTTCGACTTTCAAGAGTAATGCGAGGTTTCACTTTTCAAAAAGTTGCCACTTGGCTTCTATCAGCCTCATCGTTTGGATAAAGGAAAAATTTCAAAGTCGGCGGCAAGCAGGCCGCTGCTATTCTCGGTATCTTGCGGAGCCTCATCAGGGGGAGCCACCCACCTTATGGCTCAACTGTTCGGCGGAGAATTCGCAGTGAGCCTTCGCGATTCATCAGTTTTCCACTCACTCCTACTCAGGCATTATGTCCTCAAAAAATAGGTTCGACAGCATTTAATGACCGATGTATCCTTTCTTTTATCAATTTAAAACTCATTGATAAGACATTATTATGCGTTCGCCCCTTCATGACCTGCTCCCTCCCGGACTACGTCGTTCGCTGTCCAAATTCGGCATGGATTTGGCAAGGGCTCGCCGCAAGCGCCACCTCACCGCCGGGATGATGGCGGAGCGCATTGGCGTTGCCAAAAGCACGTATTCCCGCATCGAAAAGGGCGATCCGGCGGTCGCCATGGGGGCCTATGCGATGGCGCTTTTCGTTTTGGGCTTCGGTGATGCACTGGGCGATCTGGTTGACGCCCGGAACGATGAGCAGGGACTCCTTTTGGACGAAGAACGGCTGCCGCAGCGGGTGCGGATCAAGAAATCCCCCACATCGCTATGAAACGGACGATCCAGGTTTATTTGGGCGATGACGCCCGGCACGTCGGCACGCTGCATTTTGATGCGGTCGGTTCCCGGCAGCATTCGGCCTTCGCCTATGAAGACTCCTGGCTGAAAGCCGCGGATCACTTCGCTCTCGAACCGGGACTCCCGCTGGTGGCCGGTCCGCAATACCATCGCAAAGCCAGGGACGGATCAATTTTTCACGCGGCAATCGCGGATACCGAGCCAGACGGTTGGGCCAAACGGGTGATTCTGCGCGACCACGCGAAACGCCGTCAGGAAGCACGCCGCGCGGGGCAAAATTCGGAATCAACTCAGCTCAATGCCTTGGATTTCCTGCTCGCGGTTGATGATTCGAGCCGTGTCGGAGCATTGCGTTTCAAGGATGAGCAGGGTGTGTTTTGCCGCGCGTTGGAAACCGGCCGGCGCACGGCCCCACCCCTTGTCGAGCTCGGTCACCTGCTGGCCGCAACCCGTGCGGTCGAAAGCGAAAACGAAACCGCCGCCGATCTCGCCTACCTCCGTGGCCGTGGCACTTCCTTGGGAGGAATGCGGCCCAAATGCACCGTCATCGATGAAGACGGGCGGTTGTCGATCGGCAAATTTCCAAGTGTGAATGATGAGCGCCCCGTGACCAAGGGCGAGGTACTGGCCATGACTCTTGCCAAGGCGGCTGGAATCCATGCGGCCGAAACGCGGTTGGTGGAAAGCGACGGATTGCCGGTGGCGCTGATCCGGCGTTTTGACCGGACGGATTCCGGCAGGCGGCTCATGTTTATCTCGGCCGCCACTCTGCTGGGAGCGGATGCCGATGAGTCGCGGGATCATTTCTACACCGAAATCGTCGATGCCATCCGGATGTATGGTGCCGATTCCCGGACAGACATCGAGGAGCTCTGGCGGCGCATCGCATTTTCCATTTTGATCACCAATGTCGACGATCACCTGCACAACCACGGGTTTCTCCATGTGAACCATGGACAATGGAGTTTGGCCCCGGCCTTCGACATCAATCCCTTCCCCGAACGGATGCGGGAGTTGAAGACCTGGATTTCCGAGGAAACCGGGCCCGAGGCTACGATTGAAGCGCTTCTTTCGGTCATCGCTTATTTCCGAATCCCGCTGGCACGAGCCAAGGAAATTCTGGGCGAAATTGAACGTGCCATCTCCGGTTGGCAGGATAAAGGCAAAGCACTTGGAATGACGAATCGTGAACTCGAACAATTCGCCGACGCCTTCGAACACCCGGAACGAGAAGCCGCACGGCAAGCCATGAGTTAGAGCTTGGTTCTCAGTAGAATGCACGTCCTGGGTCGTGCCGAATTCTGCCGGAACATCCGGGAATCTCAGATACAAAGCGGCGCGCCCGCAAATCTCCAGGATCACCTCAGCCGACCGGCCAATGTCACGGATTCCATGGCTTGAGATTACCGCCTCTGGAGCCGATAGTAATCCCACTCTCCCGTCCCTCCGCGGATGCGGCGAGATCGATGTTAGGGTGAAGCCAGCTCGAAAAGTGATAGCGTTGCCAAAGCGATCAGTCAGGGATCTCCGCCAATTTCAGTTTAGCCCGAAGCGCCGAGACGAGTTCCGCCGACTTCTCCCAAGATTTTTGCAGACGAATACAATCTCCAAGAGCGTCAAGAATTTCACGGAATTCTTCCTTTTTGTCCGTTTTCTTCTCAGGAACGTCGAGAGTCGAATCCAGGAATTCGTCAACCGATTGCTGGACTTGGCCGGCAGTAGGCGGTCCTTTCGCGATCTCGACGGCACGCTTCCAAGCTTCAATCACGGTGCCAATATCCGCCAATTTATACAATGGGCGAACTTGCCACTCAACCGTTGGAAACGAGTTCCCGGGATGCGGCATACCTATTCCCGCGTTCTCGATCGCAGACGCATGTTCAGCAGCCCGGACCAGCCGGTTGGCATGTGTGGGCGACATGCCGACAAGGTCCGCACAATAGTCCTTCCAGAACTTATGCTTTGCGACATAGAGCTTTCTCTCCTTGATTTCCATGAGGCACCTTCCCGTCTTCATCGGAACGTCAATTCCGGATCGGACCCGTTGGTCAAGTTTTTGGCCTCTTCCGCCAAATCCGTGGGTGAGACTACGACCTAACCACCGCGAAGCGGCGTGCCTCTCTTGAAAGTTGTCCACGACAGGCCGATTCGAGAATGGGACTGAAACTCGTCGGAGAAGCGGACTGTTGTGGGC
>JBGSOI010000005.1:0-13019 GCA_041739215.1 Akkermansiaceae bacterium | reverse complement strand
TCTTTGACATCGCCGCGGAGGACGCCGCCTTGGATGGCCGCGCCGATGGCGACGACTTCATCCGGGTTGACGCCTTGGTGAGGGGTCTGGCCGGCGAGTTCCTTGGCGATTTCGACAACTTTCGGCATCCGGGTCATGCCGCCGACGAGAACGAGTTCGTCGATTTCCTTCGGGGAAAGTCCGGCTTCCTTGAGGCAGTCGCGGACGGGCTTCTTGGTGCGCTCGAAGAGGGAATCGGTGAGCTGCTCGAGTTTGGAACGGGTGAGGGTGAGTTGGATGTGCTTCGGGCCTGTGGCGTCCGCAGTGACGAACGGCAGGCTGATGTCGTAGGACTGGGTGGAGGAAAGGGCGATCTTGGCCTTTTCCGCTTCTTCCTTGATGCGCTGGAGTGCGTCGGGTTGGCCGGAAAGGTCGATGCCCTGGTCCTTTTTGAATTCGCCGACGATCCACTGGATCAACGCGTTGTCCCAGTCGTCGCCGCCGAGTTGGGTGTCGCCGTCGGTGGCGAGGACTTCGAAAACGCCGTCGCCGATTTCCAGGACGGAGATGTCGAACGTGCCGCCGCCGAGGTCATAGACGGCGATTTTCTCGTCGGACTTCTTGTCGAGGCCGTAGGCGAGAGCGGCTGCGGTCGGTTCGTTGATGATGCGGAGCACTTCAAGACCGGCGATTTCCCCGGCGGCCTTGGTGGCGTTGCGCTGGGAGTCGTTGAAATAGGCGGGAACGGTAATGACAGCCTTGGTGATTTTTTCACCAAGCTTGGCTTCGGCGTCGGCCTTGAGCTTACCGAGGACCATCGCGGCGATTTCCTGCGGCGAGTAGGTCTTCTTCTCACCGGCGACTTCCACTTGAATGTGGGCGTCGCCATTTGCGGCGGCGACGACGGTGTAGGGCATGCGCTTGTCGGCGTCCTTGAGTTCCGCGAATTTGCGGCCGATGAGGCGCTTAGCGGAGAAAATGGTGTTTTGCGGGTTGGTGACGGCTTGGCGTTTGGCGGCTTGGCCGACGAGGCGCTCGCCATTCTTCGCGAACGCGACCACGGAAGGAGTGGTGCGTGCGCCTTCCGAGTTTTCCAATACAGTGGATTCGCCGCCATCCATGACAGCCATACACGAGTTGGTGGTTCCGAGGTCGATTCCGAGGATTTTGGACATAAGTTGGTTTCCTTTTAGGGTTTGCCTGAAATGGCGGCTATGATGTCCCACTATTCGCAGGGATTGTGCCGAACTGTCCACAAGTTACATAAATATTTCTTTACTAGCGGGTTACAATTAATCTGATTACAATTATCTGGTGAAAAAGAGGTAATTTAGTGACAATTTGTCACAGTTTTCAGCGACAAACTGGCACAGCGGGCGCATTTGCACGGTTTTCGTTTCCGATCTTGTGTCATACCGACATCCGCCCCTAGTGTCCGCGCCACTTCATGCGAGCCCAGCCGTTCAAATGGATTGCGCGCGGTGAACCGTTTGAAAAGCACACAAACGGGTCGTCGGGCACATTTCCACCGATCCTCGAGCACCTGATCCGCCAGCGGGGACTACCTCCCGGCGTCGATCTGGAAGGCTACCTCCGCCCGCGATTGAGGGATCTGGCAGATCCATTTCTCATCCCGGACATGAAAATCGCGGTCGAGCGGGTGTTCGCCGCCATCGACAAGGGCGAACAAGTCTGCATCTACGGCGATTACGACGTCGATGGCGTGACCTCGATCACACTGATGCGACGGATCCTGATGGCTTATGGCCTGACGCCACGCTACTTCATCCCGCGCCGCGGGCCGGAAGGATACGGGCTGAGCACGGCCGCACTAAAACGCTGCATGGAGGAAGGGTCTAAGCCGGATCTTTTGATCACGGTAGACTGCGGCACGGTCTCGATCAGCGAAGTAGCGGCACTGCGGGCGGACGGCATCGATGTCCTGATCGTCGATCACCATGAGCCGTCTCCCGCCGGAAAGCCGGATTGCTGCGCCTTGGTGAATCCGAAATGCGGCACCGAGTTCACCTACCTGTGCGCGGCGGGCGTCGTTTTTAAACTCGGCCACGCAATGCTGAAAACCCGCCCGGTCGAGCTCGATCTGAAGGAGTTGATGGACCTTGTGGCCGTCGCGACCATTTCCGACATCGTTCCGATGATCGGGGAAAACCGTCTGATGGTGCGCCACGGGTTGAAACATTTGCCAAGCACCCTGAATCCCGGCCTGCGCGCGCTTCAGGAAGTCACCGGCATGAACGGCACTGCCACCTCGATGGATGTCGGATTCCGGATCGGCCCGCGCCTGAACGCCGCCGGCCGGATGGACGCACCGGAAGACGCGCTGGCGACTCTAACCACCGACTGCCGCCGCCTCGCTTTCGATCTCGCGCAAAAACTCGACGCCTATAACAAGCAGCGCCAAGCCCATGAAGGCCTGATCCGACGCGAAGCCGTGGAAATGCTCCACAGCTTCGATCCGGTTCGCGATCCAGTCATCGTCCTCGGTTCGCGGACGTGGCATCACGGCGTGGTTGGCATCGTCGCCTCACGGCTGATGCGGCAATATCATAAGCCGACGTTCGTCATCGCCATCGACGAGGATGGAATTGGCAAAGGCTCGGGCCGCAGTATCGACGGGATTTCGCTGGTCGAGGCGATCCGCGCCTGTGAGAGCGATCTCATCGTCGGCGGCGGCCATGCCATGGCGGCCGGACTTTCCATCGAGGAGGGCAAACTGGACGGATTTCGCACCCGTTTCGCCGATTACGTTCTGAAAAACAGCACCCCGGAACAGCGCCAGCCCAAGCTGATGTACGACGCGGAAATCTCCTTTGACCAACTCTCGTTGGAGTTCCTCGCCAGCTACGATCTCCTGCAACCCTTCGGCAGCGGCAACCCGCAACCGGTGTTCATTTCCCGCGACGTCGGCCTGAGCCGATCACCGCTGCACATGAAAAACAACCACCTGCGGTTCATGCTGCGCCAAGGCTACCACGAGCAGGACGCCGTTTACTTCGGCGGCGGCGAGTATCCCCTGCCCGATCCGCCGTGGGACATCGCGTTCACGATTGATAGAAACACCTTCCGCGGTCGCACCACGCTGCAGCTCATCATCCAGGATGTGCGGGCGGCGGAAATCATCTAACCAACCGACGCGCGTCTGACACAAGTCATTCCACGACGTTCCGGACATCCTCCAACAGCTCAGCCCGCAGCGCCCAGAAATCGATTCCCGAGCCGAGACCATTCGCCATCAGGGCGAAGGTGTATTCCCGGCCGTCCTTCATCCGGAGAAATCCGACATCCGTCTTCACCCCCGACATCGCGCCCAGCTTGGCGCGGACGTTCCCACCTAGCGACGGATTCATGCTCTCGAAATAACGCTCGCCATGGGGTCCGCGTCTGGCGGCGAAGTTCACCCGCGCCAGATCCAGCGGGCGGATCATGTTCGCCCGCGCCAGTCCGCTGCCGTCGATGAGCCGCAAGCCCTCGAACCTAACACCCGCCTTCTCCCAATACCCCCGCACCGCCGCGGCCGGGTCGGTTAGAGACACATTCCCGATCGTTAGAAAAACACACTGCGCCTCCAGATTGTCACTGACCTTGTGCAGATGATCGATGATTTCCGCCAGCGGAGCCGACCGGTGGACCGCCAGCACCGCCGCCGCCTTGCGCGGCACCGGCTTGCCGGAAAATTTCACCCCCGCCAGCTCCAATGCCGCCCTGAGCGCTTCCGCCGCCACGGCGGGCGGATCCGGAAGCGCGCCCCTAACCGTGAACACCGGCCCTAACGGCACCGTGCCAAACGTGGAAATAACCCGCCCTCCCGGAGTCGAGTAAAGCGTCACCCCATCGCCGCTGCCCGGCTCGCCGGTGGTGACCTCGTTGTCCCAGCGTGTCTCCGGCGGGTCCGGCTCGGCTGCTAGAAATTCCGCGGGATCTCCCGCTTTCGCACCCGGCTGGAATCTAACAAACAGCCGGTTGTGCCCCACATTCAGCCCGAACGCGCCGGCCCCGTACGCGTTTCCGATGTCCCCCCAGTTCCAATGATCGTTCACCGGAGGGCTTGAAAAAACCGAGGTATCCGCCACCAGATCGCCGCTCACTTCCTTCAATCCCGCAGCGACTGCAGCAGCCGCCATCTGCTCCAGATCATCGATGCTCAGCGTGGGATCGCCCCCGCCGACGAGGGCGAGATTTCCATCCGGGGTATGGACCAGCCTGGTTTCAAACCGGAACTCCGGCCCGAGAATTCCGAAGGCCGCGCCTGTGGTCAGCGTTTTCAACGTGGACGCCGGGCACAACGCCGTTTCCCCGAGCGCGGAGGAAAAAACCACCCGCCCCTGTTCATCCAGCAGCACCAGAGCGGTCAATGCAGCCTCGAACTCACGCATCGCCGACCATTTCTCGAACAAAGCCTGGGAAGGCGATACCGCAGGCTGATTCGATAGGACAGGAGCTGAC
This sequence comes from Akkermansiaceae bacterium, assembly GCA_041739215.1. GTDB lineage: Bacteria > Verrucomicrobiota > Verrucomicrobiia > Verrucomicrobiales > Akkermansiaceae > Luteolibacter. The sequence goes on along the minus strand of JBGSOI010000005.1, from coordinate 8,576 downwards.
GGCTCGGAAGAAGTGGCCATCTTGTTCCAGACGAGCCACCCCGCCGCGATCCAGCCGGACAGAAACAGGAGCGTGATCAAAAGCTTTTTCATACCCCTCTTCACTCAGGCTCGACCGCCACCACGTCCTTCGGCTTCAGCATTCGATAGAGTCCGTAGCTCACCACAAAAATCGCCAGCGCGATCAAGGGCGCGACGGCCGCACCCGGTTTCGGATCCGTGAAGGCGGCGTGCACCCGCACCACCACCAGCAGCGTGCAGACCAGCGCTCCCAAGATGGGAACTAACAGCGGAACGTCGAAACCATCCGTCGCCTCCTCCGGGCGGCGCTTCAGCACGATCAGCGAAACGTTCACCAGCGTGAAAACCGATAGCAGCAGCAGCACCGTCGCCTCCGCCAGCGGCTTCACGCCACCGCTCAGGATCAGCAGGGTGACGATGCCGAACAGCACGATGATCGCCAACTGCGGCGTCCTCCGCGTGGCATGCAGCTTCCCTAACGCCGCGGGCATCAGCCCCTGGCGGCTCATCCCGTAAAGCAGGCGCGAGCCCATCAGATAGTTCAGCAACGCCGTGTTCCCGATCGCGAAAATGGTCACTCCCAGGAAAACCCGGTCGATCCCGCCGAACCACGGAGCCGCCCGGTGCGCGACCTCCATCAGCGGCGTCTTGCTGGCCGCCAGTTCCTGCCAGGGAATCACCGACACCGCCGTGATCGCCACGGCCATATAAATGAGCGTCGCCAGGATCATCGCGCCTATCAGGCCGAAGGGAATGTCGCGTTTCGGGTTCTTCACCTCCTCGCTCACGTTAAGAATGTCCTCGAAGCCGATGAATGAGAAAAACATCAGCACCGCGCCTTGCAGCACCAACGCCAGCGTGATCCCCGAGCCGATTCCCCCGCCGCCCGCCGCATCTCCCGGAGTCTCCAGATAATTCACCCCGCCCCAGAACTGGATCCCTACCGCGATGATGAACAGCAGGCCCGCCGCCTCCACCACCGTGCAGAGGATGTTCACCCACATGCTCTCACGGATACCGCGGTAAATCACGCAGCCCACGAGAAACACCAGCGCGATGGCCACCAGCTTGATCGGCAACGCCATTCCCACCGCCTTCTCCAAATTTTCCGCGATCGCCTGCGCCCCCGTGGCCATGCTCGTAAGCCCGCTCATCATCACCGCGATGCCGACCACGTAGCTCAGCGCCGGTTTCCGCAGCGCCCGGTGCGTCACATACGCCGCCCCGCCCGCCTTCGCGTAGCGCCCGCCGACACAGGCGTAGGAAAGCCCGGTTAGAAGCGCCGCGATCATCGCCGCGAGAAACGCCAGCCAGATCGCGTTGCCCAACGACTCCGCCGCCCGCCCGACCAACGCGTAAATGCCGGCCCCGAGCATCGAGCCGAGACCGTAGAAGAGAATCTGCCAGCGACCTAACGAAGGCTGGAGTCCGGAGTGGATGGTTGGGGTTGAATCAGGCACGTTTTTCAAGAACTGTCCGCATGATGCGTGCCACCTGTGGAATGTGAAGCATCAAGGTTCAAGATGCGCCTCAAAACGGTAAAACGCTCCGCCCGGCGGGGTGATGGTGTCGGTAACCGTGATTTCCGAGGCGGTGCGGAGAAAAGTGACGCCGGGGGCCGCGGTGTCCGTTGTGCCGTCGGTGCGGTAGATCTCGGTGAAGGTGAGGAGATCGATGGAGCGGCGGAGGATCCAGCGGGTGTCGGGCACGGCGGGGGCGATGCCGAAGCTGAGAACGGCGTGGCCGGAGGCGTTGAGAACGGGGGCGGTGAGGTTGCGGTTGCTGGCGGAATCGGCGGTGGAAGGATCGGTGCCGAGGGCTTGTTCGGTGCCGTAGGGTGAGCCGTCGCCGTCGAAGTCGAGTTTCCAAAATCGGGCGAGGTCGGTGTTTCCATGGTATTCCGCCGCACCGATGTCCGGGGTGCCGATCCGGGGGAAACCGCGCTGGTCGGTGGTGAGGGTGGTGCTGCCGCCGGTATTGATGGCAGGGCTGCCGGGCAGCGGCGGCATGGTGTGGGTGGGGCCACCGTAATTTCCAAGCGGGGCGAGGCGGGGCGCGCCGGAGGTGAGGTTGTTGGAGCCGGTGAAGGTGCCGGAGGTGTTGACATCGGGTGTGTCGGGGGCGGTGTTGCCGGTGACGATGGAGCGGTTCAGGGAAAGGCTTCCGAAGGGAGTGGAGCCGGAGATTTTCCGCCACATGCCGCCACCGCCATCCAGGGCGGTGTTTCCGGTGAGGGTGGTGTGGAGGAGGGTGGTGGAGGCGCCGCTGATGAAGATGCCGCCGCCGAACTCGCGGGCGGAATTGGCGGTGAGGGTGGAGTTCTCCACGGTGATGATCCCGCTGAAGGAGCTGAAGATTCCGCCGCCGTAGGGAGCGGAATTTCCCGAAAGGCTGGAGGCGGTGAGGGTGAGTGCCTTGTAGGTCCAGATGGCTCCGCCTTCGGTGGTGGCGGAATTTCCAGCGAAGTGGGAGTTGCTGACCTGGAAGGTGCCGTCGCGGGAATAGATGGCTCCTCCCTGGCGGGCGGTGTTGCCGGTGAAGGTGGTGCCGTAAATGAGAAGTCGCCCGAAGATGCGGATGGCTCCTCCCTCACTGGTGGCTGAGTTGGCGGTGAGGGTGGAATTTTCGATTCTGAGGAAAGATCCGGGGGTGTTGAGCAGCCCGTAGAAGTAAATGGCACCGCCGTCCATGGCGGAGTTGCCGGTGATGGCGGAATCCCGGAGGGTGAGCTGGGTGGTGGTGCTGGTGACGTGGATGCCCGCACCTCGGGTATCGGGACTTTTGTCGGAGCAGTATCCTCCGGTGATGACCAGGGAATCGAGAACGACGGTGCCGGTGGTGATGTTGATGACGCGTCTGTCATCCTCGGTTTTTCCATCGCCAGTCTTGTCGCCGGAGAGGGTGATGCGGGTGGGCAGGGCGGAGCCGTCGATGGTGAGGGACTGGGCGATGGTGAGCTCGCCCAGGGTGAGGCGGATGGCCTGGCCGGAGAGGGCGGGGGCGAATGTGATGGTGTCTGCGGCGGGGGAATATTTCACGGCCTCGCGCAGGGAAATGCCGGTGCCGCCGCCAAGGGTGCCGTTGTCCTCGTCCACAGCAGTGGTCACCAGCGTCGCGTGTGCGGCAATCGAGAGAAAAAGAAGGGTCGGCAGAAGACGGCGGAGGGATGAAATCATGGAAGGTTGGGGCAGTTTCCTGAGGAGATTCCTGATGACTATCAGTCGTTAGATGTGAGGGGAGTAATTTCCTGCTCAGGGTTCCAGGACGGCCTCGAAGCGGTAGAAGGCACCGCCGGGGGGTGGGTTTTCGTCGGTGACGGAGATGCTGCGCCCGGGAGCAAGGGTGAAGTCGATGCCGGGAGCGGCGATGCTGGCGCTGCCATCGAATCGATAGATCTCCATGAAGCTGCCGGGGCTGAGGCTTGGCGAGCGGGAGATGACCCAGCGGGTTTCCGTGGCGGCTTGGGAATCGAGGCCGATCTGGAGCCGGGCATGACCGGAAAAATCGAAGATGGGTCCGGTCAGGTTCCGGGGGTTACCGGCGTCGGAAACGAGAGGGTCGGTGCCGAGGGCTTGCTCGACGCCGTAGGGTGATCCGTCGCCATCGAAGTCCAGTTTCCAAAAGCGGGCGAGGTCGGCGGTTTCCTGGTATTCTGCAGCCCCTATGTCCGGGGTGGAGACGCGGGCGAAGCCACGCTGGTCGGTGGTGGGGGTGGTGGTGCCGCCGGCATCGATGACGGGACTGCCGGGCAAGGGCGGCATGGTGTGGGTGGGTCCGCCGTAGTCGCCGAGCGGCGCGAGGAGAGGTGCGCCGGAGGTTAGGTTGTTGGAGCCGGTGAAGGTGCCTGAGATTTCAGGTGTGCCGGGCGCGAGGTTTCCGGCGATGATGGAGTTATTGAGGACGATGCTGCCGGTTTCCTGGTAGATGCTGCCGGTTTCCTGGTAGATGCCGCCGCCTGCGGTGTCCGAAGTGTTTCCGGTGACGGTCGTATTCTTGAGGTTTAGCTGCCAGCTGTTATTGATACCGCCGCCTGATAGCTTGGCGGAATTTCCTTGGATGGTGGAGTTCTCGATGGTGAAGGTCTCATCGTTATCGATGCCGCCGCCCGAGGACAAACTGGTGGAATTGTTAGTCAAACTGGAGTTTCTGACGGTCACGATTCCAAGCGAGTTCCAGATCCCACCAGCATTCTCCAAGGCGGAATTTCCAGAAATTGTGGAGTCTTCGATAAGCAACGAGCCAAAGATGCTGTGATTGGCGATAGCGCCGGCCCACCCTGCGGAGTTTCCGGAAATCTCGCACTTCTGGATGGTGAGGGTGCCTCGGTTGAAAATACCGCCGCCCACGTTTTCGACCTTGTTACCCGCGACGATGGAACGCTTGAGATTGCAAATTCCAGAAAAAAGAATTGCGAGGCCACCGCCAAAATCTCCGGAGCCGCCGGAAATGATGAGTGAATCGATCGTGACAGTGCCCGAAATGATCCACAGGACTTCGGAGTCATCCGCGGATTTTCCATCGCCAGTCTTGTCGCCGGAGAGGGTGATTTTAGCCGGGAGGGCGGAGCCGTCGATGGTGAGAGTCTTGCTGATGACGATCTGGCCACTGGTGAGACGGATCGTTTGCCCGGAAAGGGTCGAATCAAAAGTGATCGTGGTTCCCGCCGCCGAGTGAGTCACGGCCTCGCGGAGGGAGATGCCCGCGCCACCGCCGAGGGAGCCGTCATCTTCATCAATATGGGTGGTGACGATGGTGCCGTGGGCGGCAATCGGGAGAAAAAGAAGGACCGGCAGGAGGCGGCGGAGGGATGAAATCATGAGAAAATGGTTTGAGGATTCTTCACTCAGGGTTCCAGAACAGCCTCAAAGCGATAGAATCCGTTGCCTGAAAGCGGGCTCGAATCGGTGACGGTGATCTTGGAACTGGTTCGGACGTAAGTGATGCCCGGAGCCGCGATATCAGAATTGCCGTCGTAACGGAAGATTTCCTGAAAGCTGCTGGGGCTCAGGTCGGGAGAGCGGCGGAGAACCCAGCGGGTGCCGGTAGCCGCAGCAGGTTGCAGGCCGAAGTTAAGCGTGGCTTGGCCAGTGCCGTTCAGGACGGGAGCGGCTAGATTGTTGGAGTTCGCGGGGTCCGACACCAGAGGATCCGTGCCAAGCGCATGCTCGACGCCGAAAGGTGAACCGTCGCCATCGAAGTCCAGTTTCCAAAAGCGGAGGAGGTCGGCGGTTTCCTGGTATTCTGCGGCGCCGATGTCGGGGGTGGAGACGCGGGGGAAACCGCGCTGGTCGGTGGTGAGGGTGGTGGCGCCGCCGGCATCGATGGCGGGGCTGCCGGGCAGGGGTGGCATGGTTTGCGTGAGTCCGCCGTAGTCGCCAAGCGGCGCGAGGAGTGGTGAGCCGGCGGTGAAGTTGTTGGAGCCGGTGAAGGTGCCGGAGATGTTAGGCGTGCCGGGCGCGACGTTTCCGGCAATGATCGTGTTGTTAATTACAATGCCGCCGGTTTCCTGGTAGATGCCGCCGCCAGCGGTGTCCGAAGTGTTTGCGGAGACTGTCGAGTTCCTGAGGTTGAGGCTCCCGTTGTTGTAAATACCTCCGCCTGACAGTTTGGCGAAATTTCCCTTAAGGGTGGAGTTCTCGATGATGACAGTTCCATCGTTGTTGATGCCACCGCCATCGAAATTGGCGGAATTGTTAGTCAAACTGGAGTTTTTGAGGGTCACGGTTCCCCATAGGTTCCAGATTCCGCCAGCATCGCCATAAGCGGAGTTTCCGGAGATGGTGGAGTTCTCGACCAAGATCGAGGCCAGAGAACCACCATTAAAAATCGCGCCGGCGCGGATTCCGGAATTCCCGGAAATCCCGCAATGCTGGATGGTCAGCGTGCCTCCATTGTAAATTCCGCCGCCCTCGTATTGGGAACTGTTACCTGAGATGATGGAACGCCTGAGATTGCACGTTCGACCTGAATTGATGTAAATGCCACCGCCTTGAAGACCCGTCGCGGTCCCGGACATGTAGCCGCCGGTGATGATGAGTGAATCGATGGTGACGGTGCCGGAATTGATTCTTAGAACCCGGCTGTCATCCGCAGTTTTGCCATCCCCGGTCTTGTCACCGGAAAGCTTGATGCGCTCGGCGAGAGAGGAGCCGTCGATGGTGAGGGACTTGGTGATGACGATCTGGCCTCCGGTGAGACGGATGGTTTGCCCGGAGAGGGTGGGATCAAAAGTGATGGTGGCCCCGGCGGCCGAGTGAGTCACGGCCTCGCGGAGGGAGATGCCGGTGCCGCCGCCGAGTGAGCCGTCGTCTTCGTCCATATGGGTGGTGACAATGGTGCCGTGGGCGGCGAGAGGAAGGAACAGAATGGCCGGAAGGAGGCGGAGTGATGGAATCATGGCGAAACTGGGCGATTTACCAGGAAGACCGGTGAGATCTATCAGCCGCCAGATGCGGGGGGAAGGATTTTTCAGTGACAGTCCCAGCCGACTTCGAAGCGATGGAGAGCTCCGCCAGTTAGTGCAAGCCCCCTCGGAGATTCGCAAGCGCCGGAAATATCCCGCCGGGATCCAGTGGTTATTTCGCAATCCAGACACTCACTCCGGCGGCGGGGCAGAGGAAATCGCCACTGCCATCCTCGCCGATGAGGATCTCTTCCGGGATAAGCCCCAAAGCGTCGCGGAAAGTTTGCCCGGCACAGGCAGTGCCCACGTCCATCCGTTTGGTGGCGGCATCGCGATTTCCCATCAGGACGGCACAACCGGGGTGGTCGCCATCGCCGAGGCGGGTGAAACCGATGCAGTCAGGCGCGTCGAAATAGACGTTCTGCCCGCCGTAGGCGTTATTTTTCCGGAGGTGGAGGAGTTTTTCCAAGCAGTCCACTTTGGCGAGCTCTATCTCGTATTCACCGCCGTCGCGGCCATTATCTGTGTATTTCGCGCCGTACAGATCTGGATAGAAAATACAGGGATAGCCCTCGGCGCGGAGCAGGATGAGGGCGTAGGCGTGCGGCTTGAACCAGGCGGCGACGGGCGCTTCGAGCGATTGGAGGGGCTGGGTATCGTGATTGTCCACCAAGGTGACGGCGAAGATCGGATTGGCGAGCATCAGGGAATTGTCGAGTATGGTACGCAGATCGTAATCGCCACCTGCTTCGCTGGCATTGTGGAGGTTGTGATGGAGGGCAGAGTCGAAGAGGCTCATACAGCCGTCGGTGGCGGCGAGGTAGCGCTCCAGCAGTTCAAGATTTCCGGGTGCCCAGTATTCGCCGACGGCGAAAAGGTTTTCCCCTTTGCTTTCCCGCAGGAGGTGCAGCCAGTCCTTGTAGAACTGCGGAGAAATATGCTTCACGGCATCCAGCCGCACGCCGTGGAAACCGACCTGCTCATGGAACCATCTTCCCCAGTAATTCAGCTCGCCGCAGACGTGTTCGTTGCGCGTCTCGACGTCGCAGAGCATGAGGAAATCATAGTTGCCCATTTCGTCGTCGATCATCTCATCCCAATCGTGGCCGTGCTCGGTGATGATCCGGTAGATGCCGTTGCCCTCTTCGCCCTCGGCGTAATCGACACCGGTGAAACAGGTGAAACTCCACTTGAAGGCGGAGTATTTGTTCCCCCGTCCGGGAAAAGTGAACTTGGTGTAGGAGCGGATTTCATAGGGCTCGGAGACGGTGTTCGCGCGATCGTTGGGATCGACTTTCACGACATGAAACGACTCGAGTTCATCAGCGCCGCCGCGGTGATTGAGCACCACGTCAACGATAACGCCCACGCCGTTTTCCTGAAGGGTCTTGCAAGCATGGACGAACTGGTCGCGGCTGCCGTACTTGGTGGGGACCGAACCTTTTTGATCGAATTCTCCGAGGTCGAAAAGGTCGTAAACATCATACCCGGCGCTGAATCCACCACCGGCCGCCTTGGACGCCGGTGGCAGCCAGGCGGCAGTGATTCCAAGGCCGGCAAGATATTCCGCCTGCTCTGCGGCGTGATTCCAAAGGAATGAATCTCCGGGGGTGTACCAGTGGAAAAACTGAATCATCGTGGCGTTCATGTGTAGTATAGGGTGATTTGAGGTTGGCCGCCTTTAGCAGATGGCGGCCCATTTGGGATCTTTCCCAAAGTTTCCGGATTTTCGCGGTAAACACCTCGTTGACGGAGTTCGGCATGTTGCGAAATGCACGATCCAGAACCGAGCCGTGCGATTTGCGAAAAATTTTCTCATCATCAGGCGATCACAGGATTGGGTCTGTCACCGATTTCCCTGAAATTTGCGGTTTGCAAGATGGGTTTCCCGGACTTGAATCCCGGCCCGTCCCCATGAGCCATCCCACCTTCCGCATTGCCATCGGAGCCGATCACGGCGCCGTCGATCTCAAAAACGCCGTTGTCGCCCACCTCAAGAAGGTCGGTCACGAGGTCACCGATTTCGGCACCCAGACCAACGCGTCCGTCGATTATGCCGATTACGCCAATCTGGTCGCTCGCAATGTGGCGGATGGCACTTACGATTTCGGCTTGTTGGCCTGCACCTCGGGAGTCGGCATGTGCATCGCCGC